>CAYPDO010000549.1:0-3477 GCA_964409495.1 uncultured Bordetella sp. | reverse complement strand
CGCTGGTCGACATCTCGAACTACGTGATGTTCGAGTACGGCCGGCCCTCGCACATCTTTGACCTCGACAAGATCCACCAGAAACTGGTGGTGCGCTGGGGCGCCGAGGGCGAGACGCTGAAGCTGCTGAACGGCAACACCGTGACGCTGGACACCAGCGTCGGCGTGATCGCCGATGCGCAGGCGGTGGAATCGCTGGCCGGCATCATGGGCGGCGACGCCACGGCGGTGAGCGACGACACGCGCAACATCTACATCGAGGCTGCGTTCTGGTGGCCGCAGGCCGTGGCCGGCCGCTCGCGCCGCTACAACTTCTCCACCGATGCCGGCCATCGCTTCGAGCGTGGCGTCGACCCCGCGCAGACGGTCGAGCACATCGAGTACATCACGCGCCTGGTGCAGCAGGTGTGCGGCGGCCAGGCCGGTCCGATGGACGACCAGACCCTGCGCCTGCCCGCGCGTGCACCGGTCACGCTGCGGGTCGATCGTGCGGCCAAGGTCATCGGCATGCCGGTCACGCAGGCGCAGTGCGCCGACGTGTTCCGCCGCCTGGGCCTGGCCTTCAACGAAGAGCCTGGCCACCTGGTGGTCACGCCGCCGAGCTGGCGCTTTGACATCGCCATCGAGGAAGACCTGATCGAGGAGGTCATCCGCGTCATCGGCTACAACGCCTTGCCTGACACGCCGCCGCTGGCGCCGGTCACCGCGCATCTGCGTGCCGAGGCCCAGCGCAGCCGCCATGCCGTGCGCCATGCACTGGCCGCGCTCGGCTACCAGGAGACGATCAATTTCAGTTTCGTGGAAGCGCGCTGGGAGCATGAGCTGGCCGGCAACGCCGACCCGATCAAGGTGCTGAACCCGATTGCCGCGCCGCTGGCGGTGATGCGCTCCAGCCTGATCGGCAGCCTGGTGCAGGTGCTGCGCCACAACCTGGCGCGCAAGGCGCTGCGCGTGCGGGTGTTCGAGCTGGGCCGCGTGGCGCTGCGCGACCCCGCGGTTGCCGACAGCGACACCACGGTGGCCGGCGTGCACCAGCCGATGCGCGTGGCCGGCCTGGCCTACGGCCCGGCCGAGATCACCCAATGGGGCGCGGCCGAGCGTGCGACCGACTTTTTCGACCTGAAGGGCGATGTCGAGGCCCTGTTGGCACCGCGCCAGGCGCGCTTCCAGCCGGTGGCCCATCCGGCGCTGCACCCGGGCCGCAGCGCCCGCGTGCTGCTGGATGGCCAGGCCATCGGCGTGATCGGCGAACTGCATCCCAAGTGGCGCCAGGCCTATGAGCTGCCCCAGGCGCCGCTGCTGTTCGAACTCGATCTCGACGCCGTGCAGCAGCGCACCGTGCCCGTGGCCCAGACCATCGCACGGCATCAATCCGCCTTGCGCGACCTGGCCCTGGTGGTGGGCGAGCAGGCCAGCCATGACGCGCTGGTGAGTGCCTTGGGCGCCGATCCGGCAGGCCTGGTGCAGTCGGCCACGCTGTTCGACGTCTACCGCCCGGCCCAGCCGGTGGCGGACATCGCGGCCGGCGAGCGCAGCATGGCGGTGCGCCTGGAACTGCTCGACCCGCAAGCCACGCTGACCGACGAGCGCATCGACGCTGCCGTGCAGGCGGCCGTGGCGCGCGCCGCGGCGGCCGTGGGCGCCCGCCTGCGCGCCTGAGCATGATCACAACGCACTGAGCCGTACCGAGGACAACGCAGAACATGAACACCGAGGACACGAAAACCGATCGCGTGATCCTGCCGTCGTTGGAGACGCCTACGCTGACCAAGGCCGAACTGGCCGAGTTGTTGTTCGAACGCCTGGGGCTGAACAAGCGTGAGTCGAAGGACATGGTCGAGGCCTTCTTCGAGATCGTGCACCAGACCCTGGTGGATGGCAGTGACGTCAAGCTTTCCGGCTTCGGCAACTTCAACATCCGGCGCAAGGCACCGCGTCCGGGGCGCAACCCGCGCACCGGCGAGGCCATCCCGATCAAGGCGCGCAATGTGGTGACGTTCCACGCCAGCCACAAGCTCAAGGCGATCGTGCAAGGTGATGCACCGCTGGGTGAAGACTTCGAGTAGAGTCTGAGCTCGCCTGCCCACCGCCTTGATTCATATGGAGAATTCGCTCCCCGCGATTCCCGCCAAGCGCTACTTCACCATCGGTGAGGTCAGCGAGCTGTGCGGTGTGAAGCCATATGTGCTGCGCTATTGGGAGCAGGAGTTCACCCAGCTCAAGCCGATGAAGCGGCGCGGCAACCGCCGCTATTACCAGCACCACGAGGTGCTGCTGATCCGCCGCATCCGCGACCTGCTCTACGACCAGGGTTTCACGATCAGTGGTGCACGAAACCAGCTGGGGGAACTGGCTGCCGCGGCACGTGCCGTCGGCTCAGCCGGCCTCACGCTCGATGCCACCGACCTGCTCGACGACGACGAGCCCACAACCTCGGGCCCCGACGACAGCCCGCTGGCGACGGCTGCCGCGATCGGCGGCGACAACATCCCGCTGCCCGAAGTGCTGGAACTGGCCCCGTCACAGCTGCGCGCCGAGCTGATGTCGATTCGTGCGCTGCTGGCTGTCTGAGGGACTGATTTTCTGTCTATAATGCGAGGCTTCGTCGGGGTGTAGCGCAGCCTGGTAGCGCACTTGCATGGGGTGCAAGGGGTCGCGAGTTCGAATCCCGCCACCCCGACCAAAGAAAAGCCGAAGCCCGGTACCGTAAGGTGCCGGGCTTTCTGCTTTTCAGGGCCTGTTCAGTGAACCGATCCGATCAATGCCAGGACCAGAGCTGGCGCAACACCTGCCAGCGCCCGCCATCGGGATGCACGTCAGCGGCGCGGTCGAGGTAGTCGCGCAGGCGTCGCAGTTCCAGCACGATGGGTCGGGGAAAGCCTTGCCGGCCACCACGCCGGTCAACCAGCAGGCCTTCGAGCACCTCGCGTGCTTCAGCTGGGTCGCGCCAGTGCCAGGCGATCTGGTTCACCAGGCGTGGAAACTGCTCGCACAGCCGGTCGGGCCGACGCCCCGGCGGCAGCTTGCGCAACCACACGCGGGCCGTGCCAGTCAGCGCCTCGTCGGCGTGGCGAGGCGGGCGCCGGATGTCGTCCCAGGTGTCGGGAAGCAGCGCGGCACCCGGACGGGCAGTGTTCCAAGGCATTGGCATCGGACGCATATCGGCCACTCCAGTTCGTTCTTGATGGTCTCCGGCGTGGGGGAGAACCGATATCCCCCGTCTGCAGGCTCCCGTCCGGCGCAGCAAGAAAAAAGCCAGCCCGCAGGCTGGCTTGGCGCATGGCCTGGCCGAGCCAGGTCACGACAGCATGCGATGCCTCATTGCGACGCCGCGGACGCCGCCGCCGATGCGGGCATGGCCGGGGCCATCACCGCTGCCGGGGCCGTGGCATGGTTGTCGGCCGCCTTGGTGCTGGCCGACATCGGCAGCAGCGGCACGATCAGCAGGGCCACGATGTTGATGATCTTGATCAGCGGG
>CAYPDO010000548.1:0-3492 GCA_964409495.1 uncultured Bordetella sp. | reverse complement strand
GTGGTGGCCGACGGCGGCGGCGTCGGCGTCGCCACCCTGGCCAACGGCAGCGTGATGACGCTGAGCAACTCAGGCACGGCGGGCGCCGGCTTCACGATCGGCGGCTCGGCCTATGCCGGCGGTGGCGACGGCAGCCTCACGCTCAGCGGCGGCTCGCGCCTCACGGTCACGGCCGGCGCCGGCCTGGCCGGCGGCACGGTGGGCCGCGATGGCAGCGGCTTCCTGCGGCTGCGCGGCGCCAGCCAGCTGGATCTGGGCGACGGCAACCTGTACGTGGGCCGTCTGTCGGGTGGCGACGGCACGGTGATCGCGTCCGAGGGCTCCACCATCAGCGCCGGCTGGGTGGGCGTGGGCGCGCGCAAGACCGACACCGGCAACGAGGACGGCGGCACCGGCACCTTGGTACTGATCAACAGCACGCTGGACGCGCCGCAGATCGTCATCGGCACCAACGGCTTCCTGGGGGGCCGGGGCACGATCAACGGCACGGTGACCAACCGCGGCATCTTTGCGCCGGGCAACTCGCCGGGCCTGATGACGATCAACGGCGACTTCTTCGCCGAGGCCGGCAGCCGCCTGGTGCTGGAGGTTGAAGACGATGGCCATGGCGGCTTTGCCACCGACCAGGTGGTGTTCGGCGCCGGCCATACGGTGGACCTTGCCAGCCTGAAGGTCGAGTTCCGCTTCCTGGGCGACACCAACCCCACCGCCTTCCAGCGCCGCGGCAGCTTCGACATCGACAGCTTCCTGCAGCGCGCTGACGGCCAGGGCGGCACCGCGGCGCTGGGTGACGAGGCCTTCAGCCAGGTGCAGTTCAGCGCCAGCGCCGAGGGCTACGTGTTCGAAAGTTTCAGCTACAGCGTGCAGGACGGCGCCAGCTTCACCGCGACCGCCGTGGTGCCCGAGCCCGGCAGCACGGCGCTGCTGCTGGCCGGCCTGGCCACGCTGGGCTGGCGCTGCCGCCGGCGCGGCTGAACGCCTCAGGCCGCGGCGCCCAGCGCCTTGGCGCGTGCCGCCTGCGCGGTGCGCTCGGACTCGGGCGGGCGCTGGCCGGTGCGCGTGGGCCATCCCTGCAGGTGCTGCTCGGCCAGATCGGCCAGCGCCGCCACATGGTCGGCGCGGGCGTTCAGACAGGGCACGAAGCCGAAGCGCTCACCGCCGGCCTGCAGGAAGGCGTCGCGCGCCTCCTGGGCAATCTCTTCCAGCGTTTCGAGGTTGTCGCAGGCAAAGCCGGGGCAGATGGCATCGATGTGGCGCACGCCCTCGGCGGCCAGGCGCTTGACCGTGGGCTCGGTGTAGGGCTGCAGCCATTCGGCGCGGCCCAGGCGGCTCTGGAAGGTCAGCACATAGTCCTCGGCCGTCAGGCCCAGGGCCTGCGCCAGCAGGCGCGCGGTGACATGGCACTCGCAGTGGTAGGGATCGCCCAGCGTCAGGCTGCGCCTGGGCACGCCATGAAAGCTCATCACCAGCTTCTGGCCGCGGCCGTGGGCGGCCCAGTGCTCGCGCACGCTGGCGGCCAGCGCGGCGATGTAGCCGGGCTGGTCGTGGTAATGGTTGACGAAGCGCAGCTCGGGCAGCCGGCGCACACGCAGGCTCCAGTTGTTCACCGCATCCACCACGCTGGCGGTGGTGGCGGCTGCGTACTGCGGATACAGCGGCAGCACCAGGATGCGCGTGGCGCCTGCGGCCTTCAGTTCATCCAGCACCTGGCCGATGGCCGGCTGGCCATAGCGCATGGCAAAGCGCACGATCACATCGTCATGCCCGCGCTGTGCCAGTGTGGCCTGCAGCGCCTGCGCCTGGGCCTGGGTGCCGGTGAGCAGCGGCGAGCCGTTCGCGCCCCAGATGCTGGCGTACTTGGCGGCCGATTTGGCCGGCCGCGTGCGCAGGATCACGCCGTGCAGGATCAGCCACCACAGCGGCCGCGGGATTTCCACCACGCGCGGATCCCACAGAAACTCGGCCAGGTAGCGCCGCAGGGCGGCCGGCGTGGCGGCATCGGGGGTGCCCAGGTTGACCAGCAGCAGTGCGGTCGTTTCGGGCTGGCCGTGGCGGTAGGCGGGTTCGGGGGCGAAGCTCATCGGCCGGGATTGTCCGGCATGGGCGCCGGGGTCTCCGGGCGATCAGCGCAATGCCGCCAGCGCGCGCAGGGCTGCGCGCACGGCCGTGGCCGCCACCGGCTTGGCCCAGAACTCGGCAAAGCCGGCGGCAGCGGCGCGCGCGCGGTCTTCGGGGTCGCTGTCGGCCGAGCACATGATGGCCTGCGCCGTGGCCACGCCGGGCAGGGCACGCAGCTGCGGCAGCAACTGGTGGCCGCTCAGGTCAGGCAGCCAGGCGTCGATCACCAGCACCTCGGGCGGCCACTCGGCGGCGATGGCCAGGGCCTCGGCCGCGTCCTCGGCCAGGCGCAGCGTGATGCCGGCTTCGTCGCGCAGCATCTCGCCGAAGAGCAGGGCGCACAGGCGATCGTCCTCGACATACAGCACCCGCAACGGCGCCGGGTGATCCTGGCGGGCCATGCGCGTCAACCCGGCTGCGGCACGGTGTCGTAGAAGGCCAGCACCTCGAAGCGCACGCAGGGTGCGCCAGGATCGTTGGGCGAGCCGCCCAGGCCGATGGTGCCGCTGCCATGCAGCATGCAGCGGCCGCGGCGCAGGCTCACCACATCCTCGCTGCTGGCAAAGCGCACATAGCTGCCGTTGTAGCTGAGGTCGGTGACCTGGAAGGCGCCGCCATGCCAGTCGATGCGCGCATGCGAGCGCGACACGCGCGAGTCGTCCACGCGGAACTGCGCCTGCGGGCTGCGGCCCAGCACGATGGGCATGCTGCCGCCGTCGAACACCTCTTCCAGCGTGCCCCAGCTCAGGCGCACCGCCTCGGGCTCGGCCGTGCTGGGCACCGGGCCGAACTGCGTGACCGGCATGTCCAGCCCGCGCCGGCCGCCCGACACATGCACCTGCACCGGTTCGGCACGGCCACGCAGGTGCATCCAGTCCAGCGAGCGGAAGCGCTTCTTGTGCTCGTTGCCCAGGCCGGCCAGCACCTCGGCGGTGATCAGCGTCTCGTTGTCGCTGGCATGGTCGAGCAGGCGTGCCGCCACGTTCACCGCATCGCCAAAGCAGTCGCCGCCCATCTCCACGATCTCGCCACGCGCCAGCGCCACCTGCAGCCGCAGGCCACGCAAGCCGGCCGAAGCGCCGCGCTCGCGGCCGCGGCTGACGAGCTGCTCAAGCTCGTCGTGCATCAGCAGTGCCGATTGCAGGCCACCCGACGGCGACTCGAACACCGCCATCAGGCCATCGCCCAGAGTCTTGATCACCACGCCACCGGCTGCCGGCACCGATCGCGCCAGCGCCGCCACGGTGTGCGTGACCACCGAGGTGGCCTCGGCGTTGCCCAGCGTCTCGTAGAGCGCTGTGCTGCCGCGCAGGTCGGCAAAGAGGACGGTGCGCTCGGCAATGCGCGTCATGCGCCGCAGTTTAGCCGTGAACT
>CAYPDO010000547.1:0-3496 GCA_964409495.1 uncultured Bordetella sp. | reverse complement strand
CGCGCGACCGCTACGTGGCCGAGTCACGCCGCCTGCTGGGCGTGCTGGCACAGCGCATGGCCAACCGCAGCTGGATCATGGGCGACGAGTACAGCATCGCCGACACCGCCATCTGGCCCTGGGTGAACAACCTGGTGGGCTTCTATGGCGCCGGCGATCTGGTGGGCTATGCCGACTTTCCCGCGTTGCAGCGCGTGCTGGCCGACTTCCTGGCGCGCCCGGCCGTGCAGCGTGGCCTGAGCGTCCCGGCGCGCGCCGCCTGATCCGGCGCGCCAGGCCGCGGCTCAGTCCGGATAAAGCCCCAGCACCCGCCCGCGCAAGCGCGTCAGGCCCAGCAGCGCGCTGATGAAGGGCGTGTCCACGCCCACGCGCTGGGCAATCTCGTGCACCGCGCTCACCAGCGCGTCCAGCTCAATGGCGCGGCCGGCCTCCACGTCCTGCAGCATCGAGGTCTTGAAGGCGCCCAGCTTGCGCGTGATCTGGTGGCGATCCTCGGGCGTCTGCGTGATCTCGCAGCCGATGGCCGCGCCCACCGCCTGCGCCTCGGCCATCGCGCGCGTGCACAGCTGGCGGGTCAGCGGGTCGTCGAGCACGCGGTCCACCGTGGCCCCGGTGATGGCGGTGATGGGGTTCATCGTCATGTTGCCCCACAGCTTGTACCAGGCGTCGCGCCGCACATCGGCGGCCAGCGTGGCCTCGAAGCCGGCACGCGCCAGCAGCGCCACCACGGCTTCGGCGCGCGCCGAGGCGCCGCCCAGCGGCTCGCCCACGATCAGCCCACGACCCATGGCATGCGCCGCCAGGCCGGGCGCCTCGGTAAAGCAGCTGGCATGCACCACGCACCCCAGCACCTGTGCAAACGGGATGGCCGCGGCAATGGTGCCCTGCGGATCCACCGCCGCCAGCGGCTGCGGGCCCAGTGCCGGCAGCGCCTGGCCAAACCACCAGGGCACGCCGTTCATGGCCGGCAGCACCAGCGTGTGCGGGCCCAGCAGCGGCGCGATGTCCTGCGCCACCGCGGCCAGGGCCGGCGCTTTCACGGCGATCACCACCAGCTCCTGCTCGCCCAATGCGGCCGCGCTGGCGCTCGCCTGCACCGGCGCCGTGATCAACTCGCCGCCCTGGCGCAGCCGCAACCCATGCTGCTGCAGCGCCGCCAGCGTGGCGCCGCGCGCCAGCGCACTGACCCGCACATCGTCCAGCATGGCCAGCCGCGCGCCGATGAAGCCGCCGATTGCGCCCACGCCCACCACCGCCACACGCAGCGGCCCGCCGGCTGCCATGGGCCAGCGGCTCACTTGGCGAACACCTGGCTCATGTCGGCAAAGCTCTTGAACTCCAGCGCATTGCCCGAGGGATCGAGGAAGAACATCGTGGCCTGCTCGCCCACCTGGCCCTTGAAACGCACATGCGGCTCGACAATGAAACGCGTGCCGGCGGCCTGCAGCCGGGCCGACAGCGCCTCCCACTCGGCCATCGGCAGGATGGCGCCGAAATGGCGCACGGGCACGTCGTCACCATCCACCTGGCTGGTGGCCTTGTGGCCGCATTCGGCCGGGCTCAGGTGCGCCACCACCTGATGGCCGTAGAAATCGAAATCCACCCAGGTGTCGGAACTGCGGCCCTCGGGGCAGCCGAGCAGGCCGCCGTAGAAGCGCCGCGCCTCGGCGATGTCGTGCACGGGAAAGGCCAGGTGGAACAGCGGGATGGCGGACATGGCAGCAGCGGGTGGGGGGTGGCAGGAGCCGCCGATTCTGCCGCGCGCCAGCCACGCATGCCGCCGCGGCAGTGCCCGTGGCAACGACAATGCGCGCCGACGGGCTCCCGTCGCACCCGCCCTCCACACGCCAATCCAAGAGCCCCCCGTGAGCGCCCCCGAGCCCAAACCCGAACACGAGCAGCGCGGCATCCAGAGCATCGAGGTCGGTGGCCAGCTGCTGCGCGCCCTGGCCCACCAGGGCCGGCCGATGGCGCTGAAAGACCTGGCCGCCGCCGCCGGCATGGCGGCCGCCAAGGCCCACCCCTACCTGGTGAGCTTCGGCAAGATCGGCCTGGTGGAGCAGGACAAGGCCAGCGGCCGCTACGGCCTGGGCCCGCTGGCGCTGCAGCTGGGCCTGATGAGCCTGCAGCAGGTGGATCCGCTGCGCATTGCCGCCCCGCTGCTTGACGAGCTGGCCGCCGCCACCGGCCACACGCTGGCGATGGCGGTGTGGGGCACGGCCGGGCCCACCATCGTGTGGCTGGCCGAGTCGCCCGCCGCGGTGCACGTGAACATGCGCCAGGGCACCGTGTTCTCGATTGCCGGCACGGCCTCGGGCCGGGCCTTTGCGGCCCACCTGCCGCCCGCGCAGGTGCGGCCGTTCTACGACGCCGAACGCCGTGGCGATGCGCTGCCCGACTGGCCGCAGTTCGAGCGCACGGTGCTGGCCGAGGTGCGCACCCAGGGCCTGTCGCGCACCGATGGCGGCGTGGTGGCCGGCGTCAGCGCGCTGGCGGCACCGGTGTTCGACCACCGCGGCGCGATGGTGCTGGCGCTGGTGATCATCGCGCCCTCGGCGGCCATGGACACGGCCTGGGACGGCACCATCGCCCGACGCATGCGAGAAGCCGCGGCAGCCGTCTCGCTGCGCCTGGGCTACCGCGGCGCAGGCGCCTGATTCAGGCCGGCACGGCCTCGGTGGCCGCAGCCGCCGCCACGGCCGGCAGGCCCATCAGCCGGCGCAGGTGCGACAGCAGTGCCGCCTCGCCATAGGGCTTGCCCAGCAGCACCGTGACACCGGCCAGCGTGGCCTCCTCGCGATGCTGGTCGTCGGCGGCGGTGATCATCACCACCGGCAGTTGCGCGCTGGCCGGCTGGGCGCGCAGCGCACGGGTCAGCGCAAAGCCGTCGAGGCCGGGCATGTCCACATCGGTGATCAGCAGGTCGGGCCGATGGATGTTCAGCGCACGCAGCGCCTCCTCGCCATCCGCGGCCTCGATGACCTGCCAGCCCTGCGCCACCAGCAGGCGCTGCAGCTTGACGCGCACCACGCGTGCGTCGTCGGCCACCAGGATGCGGCGCGGGCGTGCGCACAGTTCCGCCGGGTCAAGCAGCGGCATGCGCGGCACCGCGGTGCGCACCATGAATTCACTGGGCCGCACCGAGCCCGTGCGCAGCCCGGCTGGCGTGCCGCCAGCCGCCACCGCGGCGCGCATGGCCTGGGTGGCCCCCTGGGGCCGGGCCTCGCCGGCACGCGCGCGCGCCACCGACTCCACCACCTGCTGCCACGGCGTGCTGCGCGTGGGATCGAACACTGGCTCGGTGGGCGCCTGCAGGTCGTCGAGCGCCAGGTCCACGCCGGCACTGGGCGTGTCAGCGGCCCGCGCGTGGCGCTCGGCCGTGCCGCGCGTGGCGCGGGCGGCCCGTGCCGCCGCCAGGCGCTCGGCATGGGCGGCGATCTCGGCGCGGATCTGGTCGGGCGTGCGCTGCGCGCTGGCCGCAGCTGCGGCGGGTGCC
>CAYPDO010000546.1:0-3499 GCA_964409495.1 uncultured Bordetella sp. | reverse complement strand
GTCGGTGCCGAAGTCGTCGATCGCGATCTCGACGCCGATCTCGTTGAGCCGGTGCAGGAAGGGGATGACGTTCTCGGAATCCTTCTTCAGGCTGTTCTCGGTGATCTCGACTTGGATCACGCGGTGCGGCATGCCATTGGCCATCACCGCCTGGTGCAGGTGCTCGACCAGATCGCTGCGGCTGAACACGCGGCTGGGCAGGTTGACGGCGATCGAATCCTCGAAGCCGAAATGCTCGGACCAGATGCGCGCCTGGCGCGCCGCCTCGCGCAGCGCCCATTCGGACATCGGCACGATCAGGCCGGTTTCCTCGGCCAGCGGAATGAAATCGTTCGGCGGCACCAGCGCATGGCCGCGCTGCCAGCGCATCAGCGCCTCCACGCCCACCATGCGCGCCGAGCGCACATCGACCTTGGGCTGGTAGTGCAGCACCAGCTCGCCACGCTCGATGGCCTTGTGCAGCGCGCTCTCGAGCTCAAGCTTCTCGCGGCCGCGGCCGGCCAGCATCGGGCTGTAGACCGCGGTGGCGTCGCGGCCGGAGTTCTTCACCGAGTACATGGCCACGTCGGCATTGCGCAGCAGGTCGGCCACGCCCTGGCCGTCGCGCGGGTAGATGGCGATGCCCACGCTGCAGGTGACGAAACACTCCTGGCCGCCGACGAAGATCGACTCGCGCATGGATTCAAGGATGCGGTCGGCCACGCGGCGCGCATCGGCCTCGTCGCCCACCTCGGGCAGCAGCGCGATGAACTCGTCGCCACCCAGGCGGCCCACGGCCTCGAGCGTGCGGTGCGAGCGGGCCCCGGCGCTTTCGATGCGGTCTTCCATCACCTGGTCGCTGTGGCGCACGCAGCCGCGCAGGCGCCGCGCCACCTCGACCAGCAGCTCATCGCCGGCGGCATGGCCGAGCGTGTCGTTGATGACCTTGAAGCGGTCCAGGTCGATCAGCAGCAGCGCCGCCGGGTGGCCGTAGCGCCGCGCCCAGTCGAGTGCACGCTCGGTGCGCCAGATCAGCTGGCGGCGGTTGGGCAGGCCGGTGAGCGCGTCGAAGTTGGCCAGGTGGCGGATGCGGTCCTCGGCGACGCGGCGGTCGGTCACATCCTGCACGATGCCGGTGTAGCCGATGGTGTGGCCCAGCTCGTTGTACTCGGGCTCGGCCTCGATGTGCACGATGCGGCGCAGGAAGGTGTCGCGGTGGTACACCGGCACGTCGATGGCCAGCACCGTGCTTTGTGCCGCCACGTCGCCCAGCACGCGCAGCACGCCGCGGCGCTCAGGGTGCGGCACCATGCGGATCAGGCCGCGCAGCGAGATCGATTCGTCGGACGCCAGACCGAACACGCGGGCCGCCTCGGGCGCCAGCGCCAGCACGCCGGCATGCCCGTCGCTGGGCAGGCGCCAGTCGAAGCTGCCCATGCGCGCCAGGTCTTGCGCGCGCGCCAGCTTGGCCTTGCTGCGCTCGAGTTCGAGGCGGATGCGCGCCGAGCGCAACAGGTAGCGCAGGCGGCCCGACAGCAGGCTCCACTGCGTGCTCTTGACGAAGAAGTCGGTGGCGCCCACCTGGTAGGCGCGGGTGATCGAGGCCTCGTCATCGAGGCCGGTGAGCATCAGCACCGGCAGGTTCTCGCAGCCGGGCATGCGGCGCAGTTCCTGGCAGGTGTCGAAGCCGTCGCGGCCGGGCATCATGGCGTCGAGCACGATGATGTCGGGCGTGCGGCGCGTCAGCATCTCGAGCGCCTGCTCGCCGCTGGCGGCCTCGGTGATCTCGAAGCCGCGCTCGCGCAAGGCCACGGCGGTGAGCAGCAGCGTGACCTCGTCGTCGTCGACCAGGAGCACCTTGGGGCGCTCGGTCGAATCGTCGGCGTCGAAGGCGTGCGGTAGGGTCATCAACTCTTGATCCTACCTGTGCTGGGCCAGCAAGTGTTGCACAGCCGCATCGACCCGGCCGGCCTCGGCTTCGAGCCGGTCGAGCACCTCGCCCAGCACGTGACTTTGTCCCTCCCTGATGGCCAGCTCGGCCTGCGCGCACAGGCCCGAGAGCTGCAGGGCGCCGATGCTGGCCGACGAGGACTTCAGCGTGTGCACCGCTAGGCGCGTGGCCGCCGGATCGCCCGCCGCACGGGCGCCGGCCATCTGGCCGCGCAGCCGGGCCAGCGATTCGCTGTAGGCGGTGAGCACCCGCGCCATCAGGCGGTTGGCGCCGCTGGGGTCGAGCTGCTGCAGCTGCGCCAGCGAACGGGCATCCAGCGGGGAGGCGCCCGCTTCGCAGGGACCATGCGCGGTGCCATCGGCAGTGCCCGGGTCGGCGGCGTTCGGAGGGTGGCTCATCGGTTGCGGAGGGTCTGGTTCTGGACTGGGCGCTCGCAACGACACCGAATTCACCCGCTCGATGGGTCGAGCATGACCTGCGGGCCCGGCCGCGTCAATCACGTGCTGGCCGGCCGGCCTGGCCAGGGCCCCGCGGCGCCTGCGAGCGGCGGATTGTCATGGTGGGGCGTCCGTACAATGCCGCCGCATGTCGCGCGACCACCCAGCCGGTGAACCACCGCCCGGTGCGACGCCGTCGGCGTCGCCCGTGCTGCCCATTCTGCCGCTGGCCCTGCTGGCCTGTGCCCTGGTGGCGGCGCTGCTGGGCAGCCAGCAGGTGCTGCCTGCCTGGCTGGGCGCGCTGGCGCTGCTGCTCACCGCCGGTGGGGCGCTGGTCAGCGGCGCCTACTGGAGCCGCCAGCGCCAGCTTGAGCGCCTGCGCGAGGCGCGCGTGCAGGTGCAGCTGCTGGGCCAGCTGATCGACCAGTGGCAATGGCAGACCGATGCCGAGCACCGCCTGGTACGCCTGCAGCCACCGCAGGGCGCGCCGGCCTCGGCCTGGGTGCAGGAGGCCTTCAGCGGCGCGCTGCTGTGGCAGCGCTTCGACGATGCCGCCCGCAGCCTGCAGCCGCGGCTGCAGGCCCAGATGCCGCTGACCGAGCTGCGCGTGTGGCAGGCCGGCAGCCAGCCCGGCGACGCCGCTCGCGCCTGGCGACTGCGTGGCCTGCCGCGCTTTGACGGCCGTGGCCGCTTTGCCGGCTACCTGGGGGTGGCGCAGCCGCTGGCGCCAGCCGATGCCGCGGCCAGTGCACGGCAGGCGCTGGACGCGCTGCTGCAGGACGGCCCGGGCGCGCTGTGGCTGGCCGGGCGCCGTGCCGACGGCGCGCGCGCCGCATCTGCCGCCCAGAGCGATGACTGGCAACTGCTGCGGGCCAGCCCGCAGGCCTGGGCGCTGATGGGCCTGCCGGGCCCGGACAGCGCCGCCGCGCCGCTGGGCTGGACCGAGGCGCTGCAGGGGCTGCCCGAGGCCCTGCGCACCAGGGCCCTGGCCTTGACGCCGGGCATGCCCGAGCTGGTGGAAGGCTGGCAGCTGCGGCTGATCGACCTGCCCGGCAGCCACGGCGCCGGCGAGCCTGGCGGCCCGGCGCAGCGGCTGCTGTGCGCCAGCCGGGCCAACGATGGCAGTGATCTT
>CAYPDO010000545.1:0-3501 GCA_964409495.1 uncultured Bordetella sp. | reverse complement strand
CTGGCCCAGGCCATCGTGCGCGACGGCGAGGGCGCCACCAAGTTCATCACCGTGCAGGTGGAGGGCGGCGCCAGCGAAGACGAGTGCCGCCGCGCGGCCTATGCCATCGCCCATTCACCGCTGGTGAAGACGGCGTTTTTTGCCAGCGATCCCAATCTGGGCCGCATCCTGGCCGCGGTGGGTTACGCCGGCATCGATGACCTTGACCAGACCCTGATCGACCTGTACCTCGACGATGTGCATGTGGTGCACCAGGGCGGCCGCCACCCCGGCTACCAGGAGGCCGACGGTCAGCGCGTGATGAAACAAAGCGAGATCACGGTGCGGGTGCTGCTTCACCGTGGTGCGGCATGCACCACGGTGTGGACCTGCGATCTGTCGCACGACTACGTCAGCATCAACGCCGACTACCGCAGCTGAGCGGGCAGTTCCCCGCCGACGAGGGGATGCGGCGGCGGGTCGTCTGCCTGCCAGCACGCACAATGGCCCGATGGCCGGGCTGCCTCACAAGGGCTGCCGGGCGCTCGAGGGGCGAGATTGACAACACGAACACCACGCGGGCGGCGGCAGCCGGCCTGGCGCGATGGCCTGTCGCTGGCGCCGGACGATGTGCTGCGCGATCCGGTCTACCGGCGCCTGTTCTGCTCGGTGCTGATCGCATCGCTGGGCCAGCAGGTCACGCTGTTGGCACTTCCGCTGACCGCGGCGCTGCTGCTCAAGGCCAGCCCCACGCAGATGGGCTGGCTGATCGCGATGGAGACGCTGCCTTTTGCGCTGCTGTCGCTGCCGGCCGGCGTGTGGCTGGACCGCGTGCGCAAGCTGCCGGTGGTGGTGGCGGGCGAGTTGCTGGTGGCCTTGTCGGTGGCCAGTGTGGCGGCCAGCTGGTGGCTGGGCTGGCTGGGCATGCCGTGGATGTACGCGGCGGCCTTTCTGATCGGCGCGGTGAATGCCAGCGCCGGCAGCGCCTCGCAGATCGTGCTGATGCAGGTGGTGCCGCGCGACAAGCTGGTGCAGGCACATGCCCGCAATGCGCTGGCCAACTCGGGCGCCGAGGTGATGGGGCCGGGCCTGGCCGGCCTGCTGATCAAGCTGGTGGGCGCGCCGCTGGCGCTGTTGCTCGATGCCGCGGCCCTGCTGAGCTCGGCCGCCATCCTGCGCGGGCTGCCGGTGCACGAGACGCTGGCGCCGCGCCGCGACACCAGCTTCGGCCGCGACCTGCGCGAGGGCCTGCGCTTCGTCTCGGGCCAGCGCCTGCTGGTGGCGCTGGCGGCCGCGGTGGGCGTGTGGCAGCTGTGCCACCACGCGGCGCAGGCGGTGCAGATCCTCTATGCCTCGCGCACGCTGGGCCTGAGCGAGCAGGCCGTGGGCCTGTGCTACGCGGGCCTGGGCCTCGGCACGGTGGGCGCCAGCACGCTGGGTGACCGGCTCAGCCAGCGCCACGGGCCAGGGCCCACCCTGGTGCTGGGCTTTGCGATGTGTGCGCTGGGCTGGCTGCTGCCGGCGCTGACGCCGGCGGCCAGCACCGCGCTGGGCGTGGCCGGTTTTGCCGCGATGATGGTGCTCACCGGCGCCGGTGCGGTGCTGGTGTTCATCAACTTCCTGGCGCTGCGCCAGGCCGTGACGCCCGAGCCGCTGCTGGGCCGCATGACGACGACGATGCGCTGGCTGATCCTGCTGCCGGGCGTGCCAGGCGCGCTGCTGGGCGGCTGGATCGGCGAGCATGTGTCGCTGCGCGCCACGCTGGCCAGCGCTGGGCTCCTGGCTGTGTTGCTGGCGGTGCTGGCCTGGCGCACGGCGGTGATCCGCAACGTGCGCGAACTGCCCACCGCCGCCGAGGCCTGAGGCCCGCGGCCTGACCCGGCGACAGCCCCGCTGGCACGGGGCTGGCTCAGCCGGCTGCCGGCAAGAAGCGATCGACGGCGTCGGTGATCAGGCCATCGATGTCGAGCGCCTGCAGGCGCTCGGCGTCGGCCGGCTCGTTGACCGTGTAGCACAGCGCCCGCCAGCCGGCGTCGCGCGCACGCTGGCGCAGCGCGGCGTCCATCAGCCGGTGGTTGGTGACGATGGCCACGCAGCCCAGTTGCTGGGCGATGCCGTACCAGCCGTCCCACAGCGTGTCGAGGAGCAGTGCACGCGGCAGATGCAGTGCCGTTTCGCGCGCGCCCTGCAGCGCCTCGGGCCGGAACGAGCTGAGCAGCGGCGGCACCGTGGCATCGGCCCACAGCTGTGCGGCATGCTCGGCCACCACGCGGCCGGTGGCGTGTTCGGTGCCCGGCGTCGGCTTGATCTCGATGTTCAGCAGCAGGCCGTTGGCGCGCTGGTAGGCGGCCACCGCCGCCAGCGTGGGCAGGGTCTCGCCGGCATGGGCGCGGCTGTGCCAGCGGCCGGCATCCAGGCGCGACAGTGCCGCCCAGGGCAGATCGCCGGCGGTGGCCGTGCCGCCATTGGTGGTGCGTTCCAGCGTGGCGTCGTGCAGCAGAAAGGGCACGCCATCGGCCGAGAGCTTGACGTCGCACTCGGCCATGCGCCAGCCATGGGCGGCGCCCAGGCGGAACGCGGCCAGCGTGTTCTCGGGCGCCAGCTTGCCGGCACCACGGTGGGCAATCCAGCGCGGGTAGGGCCAGTGGGTGAAGCTCACCGGGCTCATGCGTTCACCCGCTGCCCGCTGTGGGCGTCGAACCAGTGCAGCCGCCCCGGCAGCGGGCGCAGGTGCACCACGTCGCCGCGCCGTGGTGGCGTGAGCGTGGCGTCCAGCCGCAGCGTGAAGCCCTGGCCACCACCGCCCTCGCCGCCCACCCGGCCATGCACCAGGCGCTCGGCGCCCAGCATCTCCACGGTCTCGACCGTCATGGGCCAGGGGCCATCGGGGTCCAGTGTCAGGTGCTCGGGGCGCACGCCCAGCAGCAGCGGGCCGCTGCGCGGGGCCGGCTCGGGCAGCGGCCAGTGGCCGGCATCGCCATCGCCCAGCACCAGCGTCTGGCCCTCGGCGCGCACCTGCAGCAGGTTCATCGGCGGCGAGCCGATGAAGCTGGCCACGAAGCGCGTGGCCGGCGCGCCGTACACCTGTTCGGGCGTGCCGATCTGTTCGACCCGGCCGCCGTTCATCACGATCATGCGCTGGGCCAGGGTCATGGCCTCCACCTGGTCGTGCGTGACGAACAGCGAGGTCACGCCCAGTTCGGCGTGCAGCTTCTGGATCTCGAGCCGGGTCTGGGCGCGCAGCTTGGCATCCAGGTTGGACAGCGGCTCGTCGAACAGAAAGGCCGCCGGCTGGCGCACGATGGCGCGGCCCATGGCCACGCGCTGGCGCTGGCCGCCCGACAGCTGCTGCGGCTTGCGCTCCAGCAGCGCGCCCAGTTCCAGGATGCCCGCCGCCTTGCGCACCCGCGCATCGATCTCGGCCTTGGGCAGCTTGGCGATCTTCAGGCCGTAGGCCATGTTGTCGAACACGCTCATGTGCGGGTACAGCGCGTAGTTCTGGAACACCATCGCGATGTCGCG
>CAYPDO010000544.1:2371-3509 GCA_964409495.1 uncultured Bordetella sp. | reverse complement strand
GCTGGAGGAATCCCCCGCGCCGGGCCTCAGCGCCGCCCGCCGCGCCGAGATGGGCGCCGCCGCCGTGGCGGCCGCCCAAGCCGTGGGCTATGTGGGCGCCGGCACGGTGGAGTTCATTGCCGAGGAGGTGGACGACGGCGACATCCGCTTCTACTTCATGGAAATGAACACCCGGCTGCAGGTGGAGCATCCGGTCACCGAGGCCGTCACCGGGCTCGACCTGGTGGAGTGGCAACTGCGCGTGGCTGCCGGCCAGCCGCTGCCGCTGGCGCAAGACCAGGTGCGCATGAGTGGCCACGCCATCGAGGCCCGCATCTGCGCCGAGAACCCCGATGGCGGCTTTCTGCCCGCCACCGGCAGCCTGGACGTGCTGCGCTGGCCGCCGCATGTGGGCTTCGAGCGCGGCGCCGTGCGCGTGGATGCCGGCGTGCGCGAGGGCGACGCGATCAGCCCGCACTATGACTCGATGATCGCCAAGCTCATCGTCTGGGGCGATACGCGCGCCCAGGCCCTGGCGCGGCTGGACGCGGCGCTGCAGGCCACGCGCATCGTCGGCCTGGCCACCAATGTGGCTTTCTTGCGCCGGGTGGTGAACTGCAGCGCGTTTGCCACGGCCGATCTGGACACCGCGCTGATCGAGCGCGAGCGCGCCGTGCTGCTCGACCAGCCCTCGCTGCCGCTGGCCATTGCCGCAGCCGGCGTGGTGGCGCACCGGCTGGCCGACGAAGCCGCGCTGGAAGGCGCCGACCCGTTCAGCCGCCGCGATGGCTGGCGCCTGCATGGCGGCGCGCGCCGGCATGTCGATCTGGAGGTGGACGGCCAGGCGCACAGCGTGGCCCTGGCGCGCCACCACGACGGCCAGTGCGAGCTGCAGATCGGCGAGCAGCGCTGGCCGATCCGCGTGCATGCCCTGGGCGGCGCGCTGCACGACCTGACGCTGGGCGAGCGCCGGCTGCGGCTGGAGGTGTTCAAACATGGCGAGCGCGTGGCCGTGTTCGCGCCCGAGGGCAGCGCCGTGCTGCGCGAGGTGGACGCCATCGCCCATGCCGGCGACGCGGCCGGCGAGGGTGGCCGGCTCACCGCGCCGATGCCCGGCAAGGTGGTGGCCTTCCTGGCCGCCGCCGGCGACAGCGTGGCC
>CAYPDO010000544.1:0-2361 GCA_964409495.1 uncultured Bordetella sp. | reverse complement strand
GTGGTGGCCGAGCTGCTCTACGGCGTGGGTGACCAGGTGGCCGAAGGCGGCGAGCTGCTGCGGCTCGAACCCGCTTGAGGGGGGCCGGGTGGACTCGGGCCGAGCGCCGGGCCGCCCCAAGCCGGCCCGCCACCCGCTCGGCGGGTGGCCCCGCGTACCGGCGGGGCCGGGTGCCCGATCTCAGCGCGGCGCGTTGATCGCGCGCTCGCTCTCGGCCACGGCCTGGTTGTAGCGCTCGATGGCCTGCTGGCAGGCCATCACGCTGCGGATCAGCGCGCCTTCGCGCGCGGCGCAGTCGGCCAGGGCCTTGCGGTCCTGCTGGGCGATCTGCAGCGCCTGGCCGTAGTTGATGCCATCGGCCACCGGCGCCGGCGCGGCGCAGCGTGCCACCAGCAGTTCAGGCGCCACCGGGCAGGCCATCGTGGGCAGGGGCTTGACCACCGTGGCGGCGCAGCCCGGCAGCAGCAGGGCCACGGCGGCCAGCATGGCCAGGCCATGGGTGCAACGCAGCGCATTCATGTGCCACCTCCCACGCGCAGCGGGGCCAGCAGTTCCACCGGCACCGGCACGCGCGAGCATTCCAGCCCGGCCACACGCGCGCGCTCGGCCTGCACCTCGCCCTGCAGCCGCGTGATCTCGGCCTGCAAGCTGGTGCGCTCGGCCACCGGCAGCGTGGGATCGGCCACGCGCTTCTCGATCTCGACAATGCGCGTCTGCTTGCCACCGCTGCTGCGCTTGAGCTCGACGATGGTCTTGTCGCGCCCGGCCAGCAAGGCATCCAGCTGGTTTTTGGCGCTGGCGAACTCGGTGTCGCGGGCCTTCTGCCTGGCCTCGAACTCGGCGCCGATGCCCTCCAGCTTGGCCTTCAGCACCTGGGTTTCCTCGGCATGGGCCTTCTTGGCCTGCTCACCCAGCTCGGCGGCCTTGGCCAGCGCCTGCTTTGCGTCGCGGCCTGACCAGCTGCCGGCCCACCAGCCGGCCGCCCCGGCCAGCACCATCACGATCAAGAGCACCAGGTTGCGCATGCATCCCACCCCATCTTGGCTGCCTTTGTGCGGCGCATGCTGTCACGATTCCGGCGGGCGCTGGCGTGCGCCCCCCAAGTTCACTGGTGAACGTGCGCGCCGCCTACCTTGACAACGCGAGCTTCACGCCGAAGCCCAGCAGCAAGGTGCCGGCCACACGGTTCAGCCAGCGCGTCACCCGGGGGCTGGCGCGCAGGCGCTCGGCGAACACCTTGGTGAGCAGGATGACCAGCGCCGCATAGCCGAAGGTGAGCATGGCGATGGTGGCCGCCATCACGCCGAAGGTGAGCACGCCCTGGTGGCGCTGCGGATCGACAAACAGCGGAAAGAAGGCCATGTAGAACACGATGGCCTTGGGGTTGAGCAAGGTGATCGTGAAGGCCTGGCGGAAGTAGTGGCCGGCGGTGATGGTGATCGGCGAAGCCTCGCCCGGCTTGGCGGTGATCATGCGCCAGCCCAGCCAGGCCAGGTAGGCCGCGCCCAGCCACTGCACGGCGTTGAACACCAGCGGCGCGGCGGCCAGCAGCGTGGCCACGCCGGCCACGGCGGCCCACATCAGCACCTGGTCGCCGCCGATCACCCCGGCGGTGGCTGCCAGGCCGCCGCGCACGCCGCCCTTGCTGGTGGAGGTGATCAGCGCCAGGTTGCCCGGCCCGGGGATGGCCAGGAACACGATCACCGCGACCACGAAGGCGCCATAGTCAACCACACCGAACATCGCCTGCTCCTTGTCGACTTGGTGCGGCGCCGGCCCAGGGCGCGGCGCCGCATCGGCGATGATCCCACGGCCATGCTCGCCAGCCGCCTGCCCCCTGCCCTGGAACCGCTCGACGCTGAATTGGACTTCTCGGCCATCCGCGCCCAGGGCGCCGGCGGGCAGAACGTCAACAAGGTGTCGAACGCAGTGCACCTGCGCTTCGACATCGGCGCCAGCCACCTGCCCGAGGCGGTGAAGGCCCGACTGCTGGCGATGGGCGATCAACGCATCAGTGCCGACGGCGTGGTGGTGATCAAGGCCCAGGCCCACCGCAGCCTGCCGATGAACCGCGCCGAGGCGGTGGATCGCCTGCGCGCACTGATCGCCGAGGCCGCGCATGTGCCCAAGGCGCGGCGCGCGACGAAACCCACGCGCGGCTCGCAGCGGCGGCGGGTGGAGGGCAAGCTGCAGCGGGGGCAGGTGAAGGCGTTGCGGGGCAAGGGGGGGTTCGAGTAGCGGGCTGGCTCGGCAGCCCACGGGGCTGGTGCCCGGCACTCTCGGCTTGTAGCGGTTTGCGTTGGGTCGCCCATTTCTCCTGGCAGCCCGCCGGTCTCGCCCGGCCGGCGAGGTCCTTTCTTG
>CAYPDO010000543.1:0-3512 GCA_964409495.1 uncultured Bordetella sp. | reverse complement strand
CTTGTTGCGTTCGCTGCAGATCACGTCCGATACTGGTGCGACGGTTGGCACGAGTGCGCTCAGCAGCGGCCCGTTCTTCCACTTTGCGGGCCTTGCGCGCGGCAAGACTTACTCGCTGTCGGTTGGTCCTGCGGCGGGCGCGAAGAAGAGCGAGCGTGTCAACGTGCAGTCGGTGCGTGCGTGCTGCCCGCACTCCTCATGGGCCACACAGAGGACGTGTATCTCCTTGCCGCGCAGGTCAAGATTGGATTCGGCAGCTTTACTGCTGCGGTGGGTGCGCTGAGCGTTGACGTGCGGTGTGACGCGGCTGGGCGCAGCGCAATCCCCGTTTGCTATGCAAGCATTGTCCGCGCTCCGGCGGATGCGAACCTGACGGCGCAGGAGGCTGGCAACGTGCGTGCACCGCTTGTGCTGTTGTGCACAGCGTGGGTGTTGCACAGTTTGCTCTCGCATTGACTGTATCCGCATGCGCATGTGCATGTCGTGTTCTGCTGCGCAGCTGCCGTTCTGGGTGCTTCTGATTGGCCTTGGCGCGGTGGGCGCTGGCCACTTCCTTGTAGCGGCCGTCACCGCTGATGCAGCTGAGCACGCGCACGCCCAGCGCGTCGAGCAGCGGCTTGATCTGCCACAGCTCGCCGGAGAGGTTGTACTCGCCGATGATGTTGATGTCATACGGCGTGGTGAACTCGGGCTCGATGGTGCCCACCACATGGTCGAGCAGGGCCTCGGCGCCCAGCTTGTTGCCCAGGTTCTTCGGGCCGGCAAAGCCCGGCGCGTTGACCGGGATCACCGGCAGGCCGAACTTCTCGGTGGCCTTCTTGCACACCGCCTCGATGTCGTCGCCGATCAGCGCGGTGACGCAGGTCTGGTAGACGAAGATCGCCGGCGGGTTGACCTTCTCCTTGATCTCGCGCACCGCCTTGAACAGACGCTTCTCGCCGCCGTAGATCACGTCCATCTCGTGGATGTCGGTCGTGAAGCCTGTGCGATAGGTGCTTGCGCCCGAGCTGGCGCTGTGGCGGTTGTCCCAGCTGTTGCCTTCGCAGGCGATCGGGCCGTGCACCAGGTGGGCCACATCCACGATGGGTTGCAGCGCGATCTTGGCGCCGTCAAAGGCGCAGCCGCCGGCCGCGGCGCCGGGCGTGAGCTGCTTGGTGCAGCCCTTCTTGCGCTCTTTCTCGCTCTTGGCCTGGTTCTTGTCGCAGCCGGGCTCGTCAAACACTTCGGCGATCTTGGCGTTGAGTGAGGCAGACATCACGCTCTCCTGCGGGTCGTGGGGGGCCTGCAGCGCGTTGCATGTTCGGTGCCAGTGTGTCGCGCAGGCACCCCTCTGTGCCCGCCTGCCACATGCCGGCGGGCCAGTCCACCATGGCAAACGTTTGCGAGTGACGCCTGACACAGGCCATGGTGCGTGGTGGAGCGTCATGCGCGCCCGGATGGAGGTTTCCCGACAAACCGTACAGCGTTTTCCCAAGGTTCATGTCGAAGTCTCGACGCCGATAACGCCAGTGAGGACATTCGCCCATGCAGCTCACCCGTTTTCTCCGCATCCCCGGCACCACGCGTGCCGCCCTGTCCGCCATCATCGATGGCAGCGGCACGCTCAGTGCCCGCGTGCTGCCGATCACGCCGCTGGGCTTTGCCGCGTCGCGGTTTCTCGAGCGCATCCGCGGCCTGGTGCTGGTGGCGCGCGGCAACAGCATCGAGACGGCCATCAACGTGGCCCAGCTGAAGAAGCAGGTGGATCTGAGCGCCGCCCGCGCCACCCAGCAGTGCGCCGATGCGGTGGCGCTCACCGAGGCGGCGCGGCGGGTCACACAGCTGTCGGACGGCATGGACCGCGACGCCACGGTGATCGACGAGGTGGCCGCACGCAATCTCGACAGCGCCCAGCAGTCGATGGCCGAGCTGGCCGCGGTGCGTGAGCGCATGGCCCAGATCGACGCCACGGTGGCCGATTTCAACCACACCGTGGCCGAGCTGGCCGAGGGCGCCAAGGCCATCGCCAACATCGGCCAGGTGATCCGCACCATCGCCATGCAGACCAATCTGCTGGCACTCAACGCCGCCATCGAGGCCGCGCGCGCCGGCGAATCGGGCCGCGGTTTCGCCGTGGTGGCCAAGGAGGTGCGCGGCCTGGCCGAGCGCGTGAACGCCGAGACCCGCGAGATCAGCGAGCGCAGCGCCAAGATGCAAGAGCTGGTGGCCACCACGGCGGCCGGCACCCAGCGCATCAGCAGCGGCGTGGCCGACACGGTGCGCGAGGTGGGCAGCACCAGCGAGCGCTTCGAGGCCTTCATGACCGATTTCCGCGGCATGGCCGGCACGGTGCGCGGCATCGTCGGCTCGATCAGCGAGCTGGCGTCGGTGAACCGCGACATGAACCAGCGCATCGAGGCCGTGGCCGGCTCGGCCCAGCAGGTCAGCGCGATGATGGCCGATGCCACCGGCCGCATGGACGAGCTGCGCCAGAACTGCGAGGTGGTGCAGGGCGCGCTGGCCGAGTTCCGCACCGGGCGCACCACCTTCGATGCCCTGGTGGATGCCGCCAGCGGCCTGCGCGACAGCACCGCCGCCATCCTGGCCCGGCGCCTGGCCCAGGGCAGCAATGTGTTCGACCAGCAGTACCAGCGCATCGCCAACAGCGATCCGCCGCGCTACACCACCAGCTACGACCAGGCCGTGGAGCCCGAACTGCAGGCCGCCTACGACCAGCTGCTGGCCACGCTGCCCGGCTGCGTGTATGCGCTGGCCGTCGACAACCAGGGCTATGCGCCGGCGCACAACAAGGTGTTCTCGCATCCGCCCAGCGGCGACCGCGCCACCGATCTGGCCAAGTGCCGCCACAAGCGCATCTTCGACGACCCGGTGGGCGCCAAGCTGGCCCGAAACCAGCAGCGCTTCCTGTTCCAGACCTATCTGCGCGACACCGGCGAGGTGATCAACGACCTGTCGATGCCGATCTTCCTCAACGGCCGGCACTGGGGTGCGGTGCGCGTGGGCTTCGACAGCGACAAGCTGAGGTAGTTTTCCGGCCCCCCCGAAGCGGCTTCGCCGCCTCCCCCCCAGGGGGCGCCGCCAGCGGCCCGGCGATGCCGGTTCCGCGGCGGCTGCTGGGCTTTCTTGGGTGCGCTGCCACCGCTGCCGCGTTGTGCGGCAGGCTGTCTCGGCGCGCATCTTGCTGCGGTGGCCCATGTCTGCCGCCGTGCCCGCTCCCGCCACCGCCGTTGCGCGCCTGGTGCGGCGCTACCTGCGCAGCCGCGCATTCTGCGAGTGGGACGATTTCGATGCCTGGGCGCCGGCCCTGCTGCAGGCTGCGGCGGGTCTGGTTGCGCAGGGCGACGGCGAGGCCGTGCCGCCGTTTCCGCTGCTCTCGCTGCCTGGCATCGATGCCCAGCAGCAGCGCCGCCTGGCCGGGCACTGGATGGCCGGCCGCCTGGCGCCCAGCACCGCCGCGCGCGCCGAGGCGGCCCAGGCCTTTGCCAGCGCGCCGCGCCCGGCGCGCGCCGATG
>CAYPDO010000542.1:0-3525 GCA_964409495.1 uncultured Bordetella sp. | reverse complement strand
CGATGCCCATCGCGGCAAACAGCTGCTTGGCAATGCCGACCTGGCGCTCGCGGTGCACGCCCTCGTAGCCGGGGCCCAGTCGGAACTCGCGTGAATCGGGCACGCCGGCCAGGTTGCGTTCCACATTGCCCTGGCGGATGCGGTCGAGCACTGCGCCGGTCACGACATAGAAGTTCCAGGGCTGGGTGTTCAGCGAGGTCGGCGCGCGCATCGCCAGCGCCAGGATCTCGCGGATCAGCGCCTGCGGCACCGGCTTGTCCAGATAACCCCGGATGCTGCGGCGGCCCCGCACCACGTCGTCGAATTGCATCACCACCTCGCTCGCCATTGCCTGCGTCAACCCGGTTCGGGCCGTGGCCCCCGCGCCCTTGCCCGGGGCGGCTTGCCGGGCGCGTTTGTGCCGCAAAGTGGCGGCGCTGGCTGTCCCGGCCTGGACACGCGCTGCGGCAGCGGCTGTGGCCGCCGCGCCATCACCCAGTCGTAGAAGGCCTGGGCGGCGAAGCTCAGCGCCCGGTCGCGCCGGCGCACCAGGTACAGGCTGCGCTCCAGCCCGGGCCAGTTCAGCGGGCGGGTCACCAGCCCGGGGCCGGCAAACTGGTACAGCGTGAGCGCCGGCACCACGCTGATGCCCAGGCCGGCGCGCACCATGCCCGCCACGGTGGCCAGCTGCTCCACCTCGATCACGGCGGGCAGCGGATGCGGATGCGTGGCCGCGTCCACGTACTGGCGCACGCTGGAGGTGCGCGACAGGTGCACGAAGGGGTGCGCCGCCAGGTCGGCCGGCAGCAACCGGCGTTGGCGTGCCAGCACGTGATCGGCGCGGCACACCAGGTGGAAGCCGTCGCTGCAGAACCACTCGGCCTGCAGCTCGGGCGTCTCGGCCCGCGCGGCGGCCAGCGCCAGGTCGGCCTGGCCGTTCTTCACGCGCTCGATGCAGGGCTCGGACAGCAGATCGGCCACCTGCAACTCCAGGCCGGGGTGCCGGTCGCGGAAGCCGGCCAGCACCTGGGGCAGCCAGCCGGCGGCCAGCGAGGGCAGCAGGGCCACCGAGACGCGGCCGCGCTCGCGCAGCGCGCGCTCGCGCACGCCGCCCAGCGCCGCGTCGAACTCGGCCACCGCGCGCTGCGCGCCGGGCAGCAGGTCGCGCCCCTCGGTGCTCAGCTCCACATGCCGGGTGTTGCGGTCGAACAGCCGTGCGCCCACGGCCTCTTCCAGCTGGCGGACCAGCGCGCTGAAGGCCGGCTGCGACAGGTGGCAGGCCTGGGCCGCCCGCGTGAAGCGCCGGTGCTCGGCCAGCGCCAGAAAGGCGCGCAGGTGGCGCAGCGAGACATTCATCTGCATTTCAGATCAGTCTAGTCGAACTTTCGAATTCACAGATCACCGTGGCCTGCCTACATTGCCGGCCATGGCCCCCGGCACGCTGCAAGCCCCCCACGCCCCCCGCACGCCGCCCGCGCTGCTGCGCGTGGGCTGCGCCGCCGGCTTTTCGGGCGACCGCACCGATGCCGCGGGCCCGGTGGTCGACGCGCTGATCGCCGCGGGCGGCCCGGCCGTGCTGATCTTCGAAACCCTGGCCGAGCGCACGCTGGCGCTGGCCCAGCTGGCGCGCCGCAGCGACCCCGACGGCGGCTACGAGCCGCTGCTGCCCGATCTGCTGCAGCCGGTGCTGGCGCGCTGCCTGGCCGCGGGCATCCGCATCGTCAGCAACTTCGGCGCCGCCAACCCGCAGGGCGCGGCGCGGCGCATCCACGCACTGGCGCGCGAGCTGGGCCTGGCGCCGCCGCGCATCGCGGTGGTCACCGGCGACGATGTCAGCGGCCCGGCGCAGCGCGCGGCGCTGGGCGCGGCGCTGCGCGCCGCCGGCGCCGACGATGGCCTGGTGCCGGTCTCGGCCAACGCCTACCTGGGCGCCGAGGCCATTGCCGCGGCGCTGCGCGCCGGGGCCGAGATCGTGGTCTGCGGCCGCGTGGCCGATCCCTCGCTCACCGTGGGCCCCGCGCTGGCGCACTACGGCTGGGCCCTGGACGACTGGGACCGCCTGGCCCGCGCCACCATGGCCGGCCACCTGCTGGAATGCGGCGCGCAGGTGACGGGCGGCTACTACGCCGACCCGGGCTTCAAGAACGTGCCGGGCCTGGCCACACTGGGCTACCCGATCGCCGAGATCGATGCCGACGGCCACTGCACGATCACCAAGCCTGGCGGCACCGGCGGGCGCGTCGACATCCACACGGTGACCGAACAGCTGCTGTACGAGCTGCATGACCCAGCGGCCTACCTCACGCCCGACGTGCTGGCCGATATCAGCGAGGCCGCGCTGCACCAGACCGGGCCCGACCGGGTGCACCTGAGCGGCGTGCGCGGCCATGCGCGGCCGCCGACGCTGAAGGTCAACGTGTTCCACGCCACCGGCTGGCTGGCCGAGGGCGAGATCTCGTATGCCGGCGCGCGTGCCGAGGCGCGGGCGCGGCTGGCGGCCGAGGTGCTGCGCGAGCGCCTGGCCGGCCTGGGCCCGCTGCGCATCGACCTGATCGGCGTGGCCAGCCTGTTCAATGACGACGCCGGCCGCTGGCTGGGTGAACAGCCGGCGGGCGGGGCGCGCGATGTGCGCCTGCGCGTGGCCCTGAACCACGGCGAGCGCGCCGCCGCCGAGCGGCTGACGCGCGAGGTCACGGCGCTGTACTGCTGCGGCCCGGCCGGCGGCGGCGGCGTGCGCACCGCGCTTCGGCCGCGGCTGGGCACGGTGTCGTGCCTGCTGCCGCGCGACGAGGTGCGCGCCGGCTTCCACTTCGTGCCGGCCGACGGCGCCCAGGAGCAGGCCGCATGATCACCGTGCCACTGCACCACGCCGCCCACGGCCGCACCGGCGACAAGGGCAACCGCTCCAACATCAGCGTCATCGCCTGGCATCCGGCGTTGTGGCCGCTGCTGGTGGAGCAGATCACCGAGCAGGCCGTGGCGCGCGCCTTCGCGCACCGCCGCCCGGTGCGCGTCACCCGCCACCTGCTGCCGCGCCTGCAGGCCATGAACTTCGTGCTCGACGAGGTGCTGGACGGCGGCGTGAATGATTCGCTCAACCTCGACAGCCACGGCAAGGCCTTGTCGTTTCTGCTGCTGGACCTGCCGCTGACGGTGCCCGACACGCTGGCACCGCACCTGGTCGGTGTCGACGTTGCGCCCCCCTGCACCCGCCCCTGACAAGAACCACCGGAGACCCGCATGACCCATCCCGTTTCGCGCCGCCACCTGATCGCCGCGGCCGCCGCGCTGCTGCCGCTGATGTCGGCGCAGGCGCAAACCTATCCGGCCAGGCCGCTGACCCTCATCGTGCCGTTTGCGGCCGGCAGCGCCACCGACCAGCTGGCGCGCGCGCTGGGCCAGTCGATCACCGAGCAGACGCGCCAGGCGGTGGTGGTGGACAACCGCGCCGGCGCCAACGGCATGCTGGCGGCCCAGGCCGCCGCGCGCGCGGCCGCCGCTGGCCCCACCGTGCTGATCACCACCAACACCACGCACGCCGCCAAC
>CAYPDO010000541.1:0-3527 GCA_964409495.1 uncultured Bordetella sp. | reverse complement strand
GCGGCTGCGGTCGGACAGGTCATACAGCCCGCGCAGGCTGGGGCCGTGCTCGTCCAGGTAGTACTCGCCGGTGGTCGTGTCGGCCTTCAGCCCCACCCGGCTGACATTCACCGTGTAGGTGTCGCCGCCCACCGGCTGGCGGATCTCGAACCAGCGCGCCAGCGCCTTCACGCGCGAGAACGGCCGGTGCTCGCTGCGCGCCTGGTGCGTGCGGCCCCATTGCCAAGCGGCCACATCCGCACCTTGCAGCGCCTGCAATTCATCCAGCGCGGCGCTGAAGGCGGCGTCCACCTGGCTCGCGCAGGTTTCCACGGCCGCTGTGGCCTTGTCGTCGCACCACCAGCCGTCGTCGCGCGCCAGCACGCCTTCCAGGGCGTCGAAGTAGCCGCGCTGGCCCAGCATGCGCTCGTAGATCGCCGCGCCCACCTCGTCGGCCAGCACGAGCTGGGCGAGTTGCCGGTTCCAGGCCCAGAAGATCAGCGGCGCCGCCTGGTCGGCGGCCATGGTGCCGTCGAAGCCCTTCAGCGCCTGCATCGCCGCGCCGGCCAGCGGATGGCTTGAGCGGGCCTGCAGCAGGCGCGGCAGCAGGCGCGCCACGGCCAGCGACTTCACGTCGCCGTGCATCACCGCCAGGTCGTCCAGGCTGTGCCTGGGGCGGGCGTCGAGCATCTGCTCGATGCGCTGGTGGCGGAACGGCAGCGCCCACTGGTGGCTGATGAAGTGCGGGTAGCCGGGCGGCGTGATCTTCTGGTTGGCATTGGCCACATAGCCCTTGGCGGGGTCGCGCACCTGCGGCAGCTCGCTCACCGGCAGGCTGCCGGCCCAGTCGTAGCGCGCGTCCCAGCCCGGCGCGGGCGCCAGGCCTTGCAGGTCGTTGTCGGGCTTGCGCAGCGGCACGCGGCCGGGCGACACCAGCGCGATGTGGCCGTCGCGGTCGGCCACGGCCATGTTCTGCATCGGCGCCACCCAGGTCGAGGCGGCCTGCACGAAGGATTCCACCGAGTCGGCGGCCATCATCTTCAGCGAGGCGGCCATGATGTCCTGGTCGGTGTCCAACCCGGTCCAGCGCAGTGCCAGCACATAACCCGGCCGGGCCTTGGGGCCGAGCGCCTCGTCGGCCACGCCGGCCACCGCCGCGTCCGAGATCACCGGGCCGTGGCGGGTGCTGCGCACGGTGATCGTCACCGGCGCCTGGCCACGCACGCCAATCTGCTCCTGCCGCGTCTCGAAACGCGCCCAGCCCTCGGGTGTCTGGTATTGCGTGGCGTCGCTGGCGTGCACGCGCTCGAGGTAGGTGTCCTGCACATCCGGGCCGGTGTTGGTCATGCCCCAGGCGATGCGCGCGTTCTGGCCCATCACCACAGCGGCCAGGCCGGGCATGGTGGCCCCGGCCACGTCCAGCCCCGGGGCCACGATGCGCGCGAAGTACCACAGCGCCGGTGCCGAGAGCTTCAGGTGCGGATCGTTGGCCAGCAGCGGCGCGCCGGTGCTGCTGCGGCTGCCCGCCAGCACCCAGCTGTTGCTGCCCAGGCCGTCGATCTCGCTCTCGGGGGCCATGGCCAGCAGGCGCTGCAGCTGCGCATCGCCCAGGCCGTCCAGCCGCGCGGCTCCCGCCTGGCGGGCATCGAGCCGCAGGCCGCGGTACAGCGCTGCGTAGTCCTGCGTGGCCGGCACCGGCTCGCCGGCATAGGGCGGCATCAGCTCGTCGATGCGCGGCTTGGGCAGCGTCATCGCCAGGCGCAGGCGCAGCACCTCGGCCTGCCAGTTGGCGCCCAGATCCAGCGCCATCATGATGGCCCACGACAGGCTGTCCTCGGGTGTCCAGGGCGCGGGCTGGATGCCCAGCAGCATGAACTCGGGCGGCCGCGCCTTGAGCTGTGCGATCACCGCGTTGACGCCGGCCGCATAGGCCGTATGCGCCTCACGCGCCGCCGGGCTCACCTGGGCCCACTGGGCGGCGGCGGCGCGGCGCACGCCGAGGGTGCGGATGTACTTGTCGGCGTCGAGCGCGCCTTCGCCGAAGGCCTCGGCCAGGCGGCCGGCACCGATGCGGCGGTGGGTTTCCATCTGCCACAGCCGGTCTTGCGCATGCACCACGCCCAGGCCGTACATCGCATCGTTGATGCTGGCCGCACGGATGGTGGGAATGCCATGGCTGTCGCGCTCGATGCGCAGCTCGGCGCCCAGGCCGGGCAGGCTCAGCGTGCCCTCGGTGGTGGGCAGCACGTGGCGGCTGTAGATCCAGGCCACCAGGGCGGCGGCGATCAGCAGCCACAGCAGCAGGGTGAGGATGCGGCGGAGCCAGCGTGCGGTCATCGAACGGTCTTGGGCAGGTGTCGGAGGGCATGCGCCGGGCCGGGGCAGGCGGCCGGCCCCGGCATGGCGGTACCGCAGCGTATCAGCGGCAGGCCGGCCTGCCCGCCCGGCACAACCCGAGCCCCCGGGCTGCCCGGCTGCCACCGCGGCAGGGCCGAACTGGCCGCGCATCGCGGCGCTGTTCGCCCCACTGCCGGCAGGGTGGCCCCCGAACAATCACCGGCAGGCCTTCCCCGCCGGCCCGTCGGCGGTCAGGCCTTCAGACCCCGCGGTCTGCTGCCGAAGTACCCCCCATGAATTCGAACAAGCTCCCGCTGACCGACTGGATGCGCCGCATCGTGAACCGCCGCGCGCCGCCCAGTTCCAGCCTGATGAACACGCGCATCGCGGTGTGTCCGCCGGAGCTCTGGCCGTCGTCGCTGGGCTGGCGCGCGCGGCTGCGCCGCTGGCTCGACAGCCGTCCGGGCTGGATGCCCACCGCAGCCTCGGTGCCGGCACCGATCGACCGGCTGACGTTGGCGCGCGAGGAGTTCATCGCCTGCCTGGCCGACCTGTCGGGCGCCGAATCCTGGGACCTGGGCGAACGCATTGCCCGCGCCCGATCGCTGCGCGAGCTGTGGCACCTGCGCTCGCGCGTCTACGGGGTGGTGGCCGTGGCCTTGACCCAGTCCGAGGCCGAGCGCCGCGTCGAGCGGTTGAACCGGCACTTTCCGGTGCGCGCGCAGCGCACCGCCCCCAACCCGATGGTGGTGAACGGATGATCCCGATGCTGCAACAGGCACAGGCGCAGTCGCCTTCGCCCCGTCAGTTCATGCCCGACGGGCCCGACACGCTGGCCCCGCAGGGCTGGCTGCCCGAGGCCGGATTGCCCCAGGACCGCCACGCCCGCATTGCCGCGCGCCGCTGCTTCGTCGACATCAAGCAGCGCTTCATGGCTGCCACCGCGCTGGTGGACGGCCCGCGCGGCGACTGGCTGCGCTACCAGGTGCGCCAGACCCAGGCCATGCTCGACCTGTGGCTGCTGCGCGGCGCGGTGTTCAGCGCGCTGGCCGATGAAGGCCGCACCGCCGAGCGCGCCCAGAACGAGCTGCAGGACGCGCTGGACAGCGTGTTCCCCAACGCCGGAGAACTGCTGCCCTACGGCGTGCGGTAGTCGTGGCACCCGGCGCCGCGGATACGCGGCGCCACCCGCCAGGCGGGTTGGCGGGCCC
>CAYPDO010000540.1:0-3547 GCA_964409495.1 uncultured Bordetella sp. | reverse complement strand
GGGAATGTCTTCGCAGAATTCACGCGCCCCGCTGGTGCCGGGCTGGTACCCGGCGAAATGCATGATGTAGGCGCCGACCTTGAGTTTGCACATATCCTCATCGATGCTCAGGCCACCGTGCGCCATGGCCAAAGGCGCTGTCAAATGGCCCAGCAGCACCAAGGCTGCCCACGCAACGCGGCGGACAATGCCATTGCAGCGCCCATACTCCAGAGTCGCTTCACGCCAGTTTCTCATTCCCGCCCCCGCGAGTCGATCCGTCGCTGCGCCAGAAAGAAGTCCAACATTTCGCTCTCCAATCCAGGCCACTTCATATGGCCGTGCGGCCCTTCGCAAAATTCCAGTTCATTCGCGCCGCAATCGGCATAGCGGCGACAGCCGGGTGCGTCTGGCGCCGCACCCTCGCCAACGCAGCGAAAGCACTGCGACCACCACCGAGCCATTTGTTGCCCGTATCCTGGGAAATGGGCATCGTGCTGGCCGTGCATCAGCCACACCTTCATCGGTGAGGCCGGGCATCCCATTGCCTGCGTGTCCAAGGGCAAGATGCCCGCCGCGCTGACGGCGATTCCCCTGGCAGTTCCCCGTGTCTCGGGCAGCACCGCCAGCAGGGTGGACACCGTCCCTCCGTCTGAGTGGCCGGCAAAGAAGACCCGGTCCGGATCGATGCACCAGCGGCCCATCAGGCTGGACACAACCTCTGCCTGCGCCTTGACGTTGGCAAGGCTCATCGGTCTATGCGCGACATAGGCCACGATGAACCCCTTTCGGGTGGCCAATGGCGTCAGGCGCGTGAATCGCTCGCTATCTTCTGCGCTGGCACCAGCGGGAGAAAACACCACCAGCAGCGGGTGTCTTCGTGTGGCGTCGTAATTGACCGGAGCCTTGACGAGGTAACGTATGAACCCCTCATGCAGTTTCCATCCGCCGGTTTCTTCTCTGGTGTCCGGTACCGCCCCCTGCCGTTCGCAGCGCATGCTGTCGCTGGTCCGCCCATAGTCATGTGCCATAGGAGTGCGAAGCTGCCGAGTTTCCGGCCCTTCGCACGCGCTAGCCAACATCGTCGCCAACAGGCAAATGAGTGAAAGGCAAGGGCGATACCAACCTCGGCGTGACAACGAGATGCCATCCTCAAAGTCTCGCCCCTGGAACCCCATGTCAAAGCCGGGTTCCCTTGAAAACCGGCAGGATAGGCCCGTAGACCTCGCCGATGCTACGGTTGCCATTGGCATCGTAGAAGAAGACCAAGCCGCCCGTTCGGCTATCGACATTGGTCAGAAAGCTCACGAGCCGCTCAACCTCCCAGGCCGCGTCAGTGGCATCGAGGACCACCGTTCTCTTCTCGCCCGGTTGCAGCGGTTGGGGCTTGTCTAGGACCAGACCGTTGGCGGGCAGCAGTTCCTTGGGATACTTCTCGTCCACCGCCTTGGAAGCCACCGGTGAGGACTTGTTGACGAAGCGAAGTCCCGCGGTTGCGAACTCGCCGATAGTGATCACCCTGTCCGAGACGTTCTCGAACTCCGCCGCGATGCGCATGCTTCTGCCCGGAACGTCATACTCGGCGCGCTTGAACTTCACCGTCACCCATTCCGGCTGCGCGGGAAGCGGCTGAGGCTTGTGCACGCCAGCTTGCAGTGGAACGAGTTGCGGATAATTCTTCTTTGCCTGCGTGAAGCCCACCACGACGATCACGAGCACAAGAACCAGCAGTCCGACTGCCATGCGATCGTCGGTGCGGGTGATCAGCAGGTCTTCCCGCCCTTGCTCTTTGGCCCGCCAGCGCGGGATGATGAGCGGGCGGCGGAGCCACCACAGCAGCCAAATCGCCGCCACCAGCACATGCCCCGCCTGCCACAGTTGGGCGTTGCTTACCCCGTAGGTCTCGACATTGTCGATCTTCAGGCCGTGCATGGTCGTGACGGGCTCCTTGAAATCGGCTCGATTGCCGGTAACCTCCACCCAGTCTCCCGGCCCGATGATCGGTCCCGCCCCCGAGACGTTGAGCATCGGGTGCAGATGCCACCTACCGGGCACTCGCCCGCGCATGACCATCTTGAACTCGTAGTCCCGCCCCAGCATCAGATCCTTGTGCGACTGCCGCGCAGGGATCTCGTTGATGTAGGTCTCCTCCCGCACCAGCATCGCCGCTGGCGCGCCGCTGGACAAGTACACCAGGTTGGGCGGGCTCACCGCCTCGGGCCAGTCATTGAACAGTCTGAACTTTCCGGTGACGACGATCTTGTCGTTGACCTTGAGCTGCTCGGTCGACCATTTCACGTCGTACCAATGAACGGTCCGGGTTCTGATGTACGGCTCGGTGGACCTCTCCCCGTGCGCCGTTGCCGTACCTGGTAGCAAGCCGATCAACAGTGCCGAAACCGCCAGCACCCACAGCATCGATTGCTTCAGCAATGAAGTCACTTGGCCCCCTCCTTGCTCACTTCTTCCTTGAGTCCGAACAGCGTCTTGAAACGCTGCCCAACGGCAACATACTTCGTCGTGCACGCTGCTGTACCCACTGACCAGAATATCCAGTACAGGAAGATGCAGATGAAGCCGCCGAAGAAGGCGGACACCCAGTTCGCAGAGTCTTCGAAGGTTCGCAGGTTTCCTCGCTCGATGATGCGGATGTACTCCGGAGTTGCCGTACGCGGGAAGGTGTAGCCGATGATGTCCGCGATTGGCGCCACCTCTCCCATGTGCTCAACCGGCAAGAAATACGGCGCAAGATAGGCCCAATTGCTGGGGAAGAACAGCAGCGAGAAGAGCACCCCACCGAACACCCCTGTGATGAGCCAGCTCCTCGTGATCACCAGGATGGCATCCATCGCCAGCGCCCCCATCACGCAAGATGCCGGCACGACCAAGCTGAGCGGAAAGTCGGCCCAGCCATACCAAGCGTGATAACGGACGATCCAGACGCTGACAAGCAGCAGTACCATGCTGGCGGTGGCACCGATCGGGAGCCTGAAGAGGTTCCAGAATATGGATTGAAACGCTGCGGCCGTGATGATTGTCGTGATCGGCATGATCAGAACCCAGTACTGCCGATCCTTCCAGTCGATGAAGAAGTCCCAGTCACCAGCGAACAGCAGGAAGTTGATGTGGCTGACCGCCCAGACCAAGAAGGCCGCGATCACGATGATGAGGAGGTCGAAGGTTCGGGACCATCGCTGGCTCTGCGGCGAAAGGCCAGAGAGGGCCACGATGGCTTGGTCGTTCGTTCTCATGGGATGAGGTTTCTCTCGCGTTGGATCCAGTCTGGTCAGCCATACAACACAGCCGCCGTTCACTCATCGACAGGAAGCCAGGTCAGCCCGGCCTCCAATCGTGTTGTGTTGTCGTTCAGCGCTCAGGCGATCTCTGCGGCGCTCACTGGCGAGCCGTCGATCTGGCGGAACAGTTCATACATTCTCGTCAGAACCTGCAAGAGCACGCCACCCAGCGCAAATCCAGTCCAACCAAGGATCGGGAAGCCCCAATGCAGCGGGTGGCTGAAGATCTCCTCGGTCAGCCAGAAGGCGTGGCCCCATTCGTTGTAGCCGAG
>CAYPDO010000539.1:0-3548 GCA_964409495.1 uncultured Bordetella sp. | reverse complement strand
GCTCGTGGCGCTCGGGCACGCCGGCGATCTGGATGTGGCCCACCTGGCCGGTGGGCAACCACTGGCGCGCCTTCATCGCCAGATCGCCCTCGACGATCTGCGCGTGGTACAGGTCGTACTGCACCTTCAGGTTGGGCGCACCCACGTCGCGCACCACGGCATGGGCCTCGTCCTGGCGGTTCAGGAAGAAGCCGGGCATGTCGCGCGGGTTGATCGGCTCGATCAGCACCTCGATGCCCTCGGGCCCGGCCTGCGCGGCGGCCCAGGCCAGGTTGGCGCAGTAGATGTCGCGCAGCTGGGCGCGATCCACCCCTGCGGGCGCCAGGCCGGCCACCACATGCACACGCCGGCAGCCCAGCGTGCGCGCATAGGGCAGGGCCTTCTCCAGAAAGCCCTGCTGGAACTCGGCCTGGCGGCCCGGCAGGCAGGCGATGCCGCGCTCGCCGCCGTCCCAGTTACCCGGCGGGGCATTGAACAGCGCCTGGGTCAGGCCGTGCTGCTGCAGCCGCGCCGCGATCTCGCTGGCCGCAAAGGCATAGGGAAACAGGTACTCCACCGCGTCGAAGCCATCGGCGGCGGCGGCGGCAAAGCGGTCCAGAAAGCCATGCTCGGGGTAGAGCATGCTCAGGTTGGCGGCAAAGCGGGGCATGGCGGGCGTTCCGGGCAGGGATGTCGGGGTTACCAGACGGCGCCGAACTGGTGGCGCAGCTCGTTGATCTGGGCATCGGTCAGCGGGGCCGGGCGGGGTGTGCTCATCAGCCACAGGCGCGCGGTTTCTTCCAGCTCTTCCAGCGTGGCCATGGCGGCGGCGGGCGTGTCGTGCCACACATTCGGGCCCAGGCGGTCGAGCATCACCGCGCGGATCGGGGTGCCGGCTTCACGCGCGGCGGTGATGGCCTGGGCCACCCGCGCGGCCGCGGCAGGGTCACCCGGGCGGTGGTAGGGAATGCGCGGCACGCGGCCCACCTTCATCACGAAGTAGGGCGTGATCGGCGGCAGGATGGCGTCCTCACGCCACACGCCTTGCGCGCCCGCGGCCAGGGTCAGCGCCACCAGGTGGGTGCTGTGGGTGTGCAGCACGCAGCGTGCCTGCGCATCGGCGCCGTAGATCTGGCGATGCAGGGCCAGGGTCTTGCTGGCGCGCTCGCCGCTGCGCTGCGTGCCATCGGGCGCCACATGGGCCAGGTGTGCGGGGTCGAGGAAGCCCAGGCAGGCATCGGTGGGCGTGATCAGCCAGCCCGCGCCGTCTGGCAGCTGCACGCTGATGTTGCCGGCCGTGGCATGCACGTGGCCGCGCGCGAACAGCGAGCGGCCAATGCGGCAGACTTCCTCGCGCAGCGCGGCATGGGCCGTCATGCGCAGGCCTCGCTGGCGGCCAAGGCCTCGTCAAAGAAGTCAGGCCCGCCGAAGTTGCCCGATTTCAGCGCCAGCAGCAGCGGGCGGCCATGCTGGCGGTCGGCGCGCGTCCACGGCACGCCAGGGCAGATGGGCGCGCCGATGCGCAGCAGTTGCACATCGAGTGCCTGCACCACCGCGCCCGAGGTCTCGCCCCCGGCCACCACCAGGCGCTGCACGCCGGCCGCCACCAGGCCACGCGCGATGTGCGCCAGCGCCTGCTCCACCAGCGCACCGGCGCGGGCGGCGCCTAGCTCGGCCTGCACGGCCTTCAGCGTGGCGGACTCGGTGGTGGCGTAGACCAGCGGTGTGGCGCCCTGCGCCAGCGCCCAGGCCAGGGCCTGCGCGGCCACCGGCTCGCCACGCGCCAGCGCGCGGGGGTCGATGGCCCGCGCCGGGTGGCCGGCGGCGATCCACTGCGCCACCTGGGCATGGGTGGCCTGAGAGCAGGAGCCTGCCAGCACCGCGGCGCGGCCGCCGCCCACCCCCAGAGCCGCGGCCTGCGCATCGGGCTGCAGCCAGCCGCGGCGCGCATAGGCCGGCGGCAGGCCCAGCGCCACGCCCGAGCCGGCCAACAGCAAGGGCGCATCGGCCACCGCCTCGCCCAGCGTGCGCAGGTCGTCGTTGCTGACGGCATCGGCAATCACCAGGGCCACGCCCTCGCGCTGCAGTGCGGTTAGCCGCTCACGCGTGGCGTCAGGCCCCTGGGCCACGCTGTCGTAGCGCAGCAGGCCCACGCGCTGCGTGGTCTGTGCCTGCAGCACGCGCACCAGGTTGGCGTCGGTCATCGGCGTCAGCGGGTGATCGCGCATGCCCGAGTCGCTGAGCAACTGGTCGGCCACGAACAGGTGGCCGCGGAACACGGTGCGGCCGTTCTCGGGGAAGGCCGGGCAGGCGATGGCCTGGGGGGCGCCCAGCTCGGCCATCAGCGCATCGGCCACCGGGCCGATGTTGCCGGCCGGCGTGGAATCGAAGGTGGAGCACACCTTGAAGTAGAGCTGCCGCGCACCGCGTGCGCGCAGCCAGCGCGCGGCGGCCAGTGAATCCGCCACCGCCTCTGCCGCTGGGCACGTGCGCGACTTCAGCGCCACCACCACGGCCTGGGCCGGCGGCAGCTCGGCGCCCGCGGCCGGCACGCCGATGGTCTGCACCGTGCGCAGCCCGGCGCGCACCAGCATGCTGGCCACGTCGGTGGCGCCGGTGAAGTCGTCGGCGATGACGCCGAGCACGAGCGTCGAGCCGTGGCTCATTCCTCGCCCCCGGCGCTGGCAGGCTCGCCACCAGGCAGCGTGATGCCCGACAGCGCCGCATACAGCTTGATCACCGCGCTGTCGTCCTCGGCGCCGTGGCCGGCGGCGGCCGTGCCCAGGTAGAGCTGGTGCGCAGCGGCGGCCAGCGGCAGCGGAAACTTCAGCGTGCGCGCGGCGTCGAGCACGATGCCCAGGTCCTTGATGAAGATGTTCACCGCCGACAGCGGCGTGTAGTCGCCGGCCAGGATGTGCGGCACGCGGTTGGCGAACATCCAGCTCGAGCCGGCCGAGTTCGTGATCACCTCGTACAGCGCATGCGCATCGGCGCCGGCGCGGATGCCCAGCGCCATGGCCTCGCAGGCCGCGGCAATGTGCACGCCGGCCAGGTGCTGGTTGACCATCTTCACCGTGCTGCCCACGCCGGCACGGTCGCCCAGCCGGTACACCTTGCCGGCATAGGCGGCCAGCAGTTCGCCCGCGGCGGCAAAGGCTGCGGGCCGGGCCGAGGCCATCACGGTCATCTCGCCGGCCGCAGCCTTGGCGGCGCCGCCCGACACCGGCGCGTCGATCAGGTGCAGGCCACGTTCGGCCAGGCGGGCTTCCCATTGCGGCGGCAGGTTGGGGTCGACCGTGGCCGCGGCAATCACCACGCTGCCGGGCTTCATCACTGCGGCGATGCCGGCGTGGGTGGCACCATCGCCGAACAGCAGCGCCTCGGTTTGCGCGGCGGTGACCACCAGCACCAGCACGGCATCGCTTTGCGCGGCCAGTTCGGCAGCGCTGGCCGCCACCTGGCCGCCGGCGGCGCGGAACTTCGCGCAGGCGGCCTCGTTCAGGTCGAAGCCGATCGTCGGCGTGCCGCGGCGCAGCGCGCTGAGTGCGGCGCCCAGGCCCATCGAGCCC
>CAYPDO010000538.1:0-3556 GCA_964409495.1 uncultured Bordetella sp. | reverse complement strand
CGCGCAGGAACTCGGCGAACACGCGGTCCTTGTACTCGGCGGCGAAGTTCACATGCTCGAGCTCGATGCCGATCACGTCGGCCACCGCGGCGGCATCCAGGAAGTCCTGCCGCGACGAGCAGTATTCGCTGTCGTCGTCGTCTTCCCAGTTCTTCATGAAGATGCCCACCACCTCATGCCCGGCCTGCTTGAGCAGCCAGGCGGTGACGGCGGAATCGACGCCGCCGGACAGGCCGACGACCACGCGTGCAGGTTTCATCGCCGCGATTGTCCGCAATCGCCGCCGGGCGCAGCGGCGGTGGGTGCAATGCGCCGCTCAGACCAGGCGGAACGTGGCGCTGGCGCGGGCCACCAGCCGCCCCTGGGCATGCACATGGCACTCGGTGAACGCCAGCGTGCGCCCGTGGCGCAGCACCTGGGGCTGGAAGCTCAGCCACTCGCCGATGCGCGCGCTGTCGATGAAATCCAGCACCAGGCTCACGGTCACCGCGCCCGCCGGCGCGGCCTCGCCCGCCGTTGCCCGGGCCGCGGCCACGGCCGACAGCCCCATGGCGTTGTCGGCCAGTGCGCTGAGCAGGCCGCCGTGGGCGAAGCCGCGCGCATTGCAGTGCGGCTCGGCCACACGCAGCGCCAGCGCCACGGTGGGTGGGCGCTCGCCGTCGGCCGCCTGGGCCTGCACGTAGATCGGCTCCCAGGGGCGCGTCAGCGGGCTGTGGCGGGTGTGCGGCAGCCAGCCGGCGGGAACCTCGGCCGCGGCGGCCGGAGGGGGCAGGTGGGGCGCGGTCTGGTGCTCGGGCATGAGCCGATCGTCCCCTGGGCGCGGCGTGAACTCCGTCACGACCGGGACATGGGTGCTGCCAAGAATGCGGTGCTTCACAGGATCCTGAGGAGGCCCCCCATGCAAGCACGTCGTCCGCTGCGCAGCGCCATTGCCGCCGCCATCACCCTGAGCCTGGCCGCGCTGGCCGGCACAGCCCAGGCCGCCAACACGCTGAGCGGCTGGGCCATGATGCCCGCCGCCACGTTCTCGGATGGCCCCACCTCGGGCCAGTTCGCGTTCACCAACGCCGCCAGCCCGGCCAACAAGCCGCCGTACATCAACCTGCAGCCGGTGCAGGGCTTCTCGGGCGTGCTGCAGGGCGCCAACGGCAGCTACCAGATGCTGGTGGACAACGGCTTCGGCAGCAAGGGCAACTCGCCCGACGCGCTGCTGCGCATGTATGCGGTGCAGGTGGACTGGGCGGCGCACACGGTGAGCGCGGCCGACTTCAACACCGGCGCGGCGCTGGGCGGCTTCACGGCCGCCTCGCGCATCACGCTGAGCGACCCGAACCACAAGCTGGGCTTCGGCATCGTGGCCGATGGCCTGAACTACCCCGGCCTCGCCACCCAAGGCACACCGGGTGCCACGGTGGCGGTGGACGCTTCGATCAAGGCCGGCCGCCTGCTCACCGGCGGTGACCTCGACATCGAATCGGTGCGCCGTGACCGCAACGGCAACCTGTGGTTCGGCGAGGAGTTCGGTCCCTTCCTGGTGAAGACCGACGCCACGGGCGTGGTGCAGAAGGTGATCCAGACGCCCAATGTGCTGGGCCTGGGCAGCAACCCCTTCGTGCAGTCGCCCTCCAGCCCGATCATCACCGGCGACAACAACCTGCCGGGCTCGGGCGGCTTCGAGGGCATGGCGATGAACGCCAGCGGCACCATGCTCTACACGCTGCTGGAGCGCCCGCTGACCTCCGACACCGACCAGAAGCGCCTGCTGATCCAGGAATTCAGCCTGGGCAGCGAGAGCTACACCGGCGAGTGGTTCGGCTACAAGCTGGATACCGCCGGCACCAACATTGGCGACATGACGGCCATCGACGACCACCGCTTCCTGGTGATCGAGCGCAATGGCGGCACGGCCACCAACGGCACGCCGTTCAAGAAGATCTTCATGATCGACAGCAGCATCCGCGATGCCGACGGCTTTGCGAAGAAGACCGAGCTGGTCGACCTGATGGCCATCGCCGACCCCGATGACCTGAACGGCGACGGCAGCACCAGCTTCACCTTCCCGTACGTGACCATCGAGGACGTGCTGATCCTCGATGCCAACACGCTGCTGGTGGTCAACGACAACAACTTCCCCGGTGGCGGCGGCCGTGCGTTCACGTCCGACAACACCGAGTTCCTGAAGATCACGCTGGCCGCGCCCATCCCCGAGCCCGGCACCTACGCGCTGATGGCCGGTGGCGTGGCGCTGCTGGGCGCGCTGGCACGCCGGCGTCGCGGCTGAACGCGGAGGGCCTGAGATGCAGATCAAGCACTCCCTCGGCCTGCTGGCCATGGCCGCCACGCTGGCCCTGCCGGCCGCGGCCGCCGACTTCCAGCTGCGCCTGATCAGTGCCACCTCGGTGGCCACCGGCACGCTGTTCCAGGGCGTCGAGTTCGGCGGCATCTCGGGCATCGACCGCGCGGCCGACGGCCGCTTCTGGGCCATCGCGGACGACCGCGGCGGCGAACGCGGCACGCCGCGCTTCTACAGCCTGAGCCTGAACTACGACGCCAGCGGCTTTGCCGCCACCGACGCCGTGGTCATCCACCGCCAGGTGAACATGCAGCGGCCCGATGGCAGCAGCTTTCCGGCCAATGCGCGCACGGTGGATCCCGAGGGCATCCGCGTGGCGCCCAACGGCAACCTGTACTGGTCGAGCGAGGGGAACTGGAGCGCCAACCCCGCCAACCGCTACCAGCCCTTCGTGCGTGAGATGAGCCCTGATGGCGTCTTCGTGCGCGAGTTCGCCACGCCCACGATGTTCAACTACGTGGACAACGCCAGCACCGGCGGGCGCAGCAACAAGCTGTTCGAGGCCCTCACCGTGGCGCCCGACGGCACGCTGTACACCGCCAACGAGGACGCGCTGATCCAGGACGGCCCGATCACCACGCTCGACGCCGGCAGCGTGGTGCGGGTGACCGCTCTCGACCCCGTGACCGGTGCGGCCGGCGCGCAATACGCCTACCAGCTGCCGCCGATTCCGGTGGATGCCGCACCGGGCGCGCCCTTCGGCCCCGACAATGGCCTGCCCGAGCTGCTGGCGCTGTCGAACACCGAGTTCATCGCGGTCGAGCGCGCCTTCGCTTTCGGCGTGGGCAACACCATCCGCCTGGTGCTGACCAGGATCACGCCCGAGACCACCGACATCCGCGGCATCGCCGGCCTGGTGGGTGCCAGCGTCACGCCGATGAGCCGCGAGCTGCTGCTCGAGATGCCCATCAGCTACCAGGGCGTGACGCTCGACAACATCGAGGCCATCAGCTGGGGCCACGCGCTGGCCAACGGCCACCGCACGCTGGTGCTGGCCGCCGACAACAACTTCTCCGGCAGCCAGGTCACCCAGTTCATCGCGCTGGAGGTCTCGGCCGTGCCCGAGCCCGGCAGCTACGCGCTGATGGCCGGCGGCCTGGCGCTGCTGGGTGCGATGGCGCGCCGCCGCCGCGGCTGACTGGGGCACCCGGTCGCCGGGTACGGCGACCACCCGCCAAGCGGGTGCCCAGGCGGTTTGGGGCG
>CAYPDO010000537.1:0-3561 GCA_964409495.1 uncultured Bordetella sp. | reverse complement strand
CTTTCCAGATCCCCCAGCGCCTTCAGCGTGTTCGCCTGCCCCAGGCCGGATTGCTCTCGCTCGAACTGCGCCAGCGCCCTGTCGTACAGCCCTCGGGCCTCATCCACGCGGCCCAGCCGCCTTTCCAGATCGCCTTGCCGCTTGAGCGTGTTGGCATTGACCACAGGCCCTTGGTTCAGATGAGCCAGCAATGCCTGTGCGGCCGCACCATTGAACTGGTACTCATTGCCCAGTCCGGCTGTGGTCGTTCTTGTCCAGGTCTCGTCTGGCGCGGTGCTGGTCAGCTCCAGTTGCAGCAAGCGAGACAAGGTGGCGAAATGCGCCTTCAACCACGCGCGGGCAGTCAATTTTTCCGGCGCGCTGCCCGGCACGCGCACAGTCGCCACGCGATCACCGATCACGCCCATCACTGGCGCTCGGGCGGCCAACCATTCGAAGCCGCCTCGCCCCTGAATGGCCGCATCAATCGCATAGCGCGCCAAGGGTGGCAACATCGCCCAGCGCTTCCGGGCATCGGATGCCAACACATGATGCCGCACCAGCCAGCGGCGGGCGCCACCCCAACCGCTGCGCGACTCCAACTCCGCCAAGGTCTCGCTGTCGATGCCGCCGTGGAACAACGCGCAGGCCGTCCACAAATTCAGGGCATTCGGGTCGCGCTGCAGCAGCGCCTGGGCGGTCAGCCCGAGACTGATGTCCAGGCTGCCGAGACGTTGGCTGGGGTGCTGCGGGTCGTGGGCCGTGGCCGTGCCTTGCTGCTGCCAGCGTTGAACCAAGTCCGCATAACTGCACCAGTCGCCGAGGCGCGCGCACAGCACAATGCTGAGCGGGTGCGCGCCAAGTTCCAGCACCACGAATCGGGCCAGTTCCGCATCGGCGGCGGGCAGTTGGCTTGCTGGCCCGGCCCAAGCCTCGCGGAACAGCCGCAGGGCCGCGTCATCAGGCAGACGGTCGACGGCAACCGTCTGCCCGAACACCGCCGGCAAGCTGACCCTGGACGACACCAGTAAACGCACATGCGGCAGGGCAGCCCAGGCTTGCAGCAGGGCAGCCCCGTCGGCGCTTTCGGCAACGCTTTCCAGGTTGTCCAGGTAGTACAGGCCTACTGGCAAGGCTGGCAGCAGTTTCTCGGCCGAGTCGACACTGCTCGGAAGACCCAGGCCGCGCTGAGCGGCAGCCAGCAGATCAGCAACGTGGGCACCGTCGGGCAGGGTGATGTACCAGGCGGTCTGCGTGCTGTCGTTGGCCAGCCAGGCCTTCAATGCGGCCTTGCACACCTCGGTCTTGCCGATGCCGCCGGTGCCAGACACCTCACGCGCAGGTGCCACCACCGCAGCATCGCCCTGCCCCTGCAGAAAGTTCAGCACCTGTGCCACCACCGCGTCGCGGCCGTAGAAGCGGTTGTCGACCGGTTGGAGCCGCTTGTCCTGCGGGCCCAACAATTGGGCCGGCGGCAGCGCGTGTCCCGGCTGTTGCTCAGCCACTGCACGCGTTTCGGGCTGCGTGCCGCGGCCCAAGACGTCCTCCTTGATGAAGGCACACACGGCGCGATGAACCTGATCGTCGGTACTGGCCGGCTTGGCAATGCTGATGTGGTCGTGATGACCCAGAAAGACCGGCGTGACGTCGGGCAGCGCTGGGTCGCTGCTGCTCTGGTTCACAACCCGGACACTCACCATTGAACCTGGCCAGAAGCCCCAACGCTTGGGGCGCCATTCGATGTCACGACCTTCGGCCAGCACCTGCGCCGGCAATGCCAGTTGCCTGCAGGCATTGCGGAAACTGCGGTTCAACTGGCGCAAGTGGGCATCATGCTGCTGCATCTGCGCCACTTGCGGATTGGGCCTGACCAAACGCCGCAAGGCCTGCGCCAAGCTCGCCAATTCAGAGCCTTGGTGCGGCGTGGCAACAAAAACGACGCCGGATATCCGCTCTACCAGGCGACGCATGCGCTGGTCGCTGTTCGCCAAGGCCTGCGTGACCATGGTCTTGATCACCAGCCCACCCATGCTGTGCCCCAGCATCACGATGGGGCGCCCCGTAAGCCCTTCGTGCGTGGCCAGCAGGTTGGTCACCTGGTCGGCTTGATCGGGCAAAGGCACGGCTTGGTCGTTCCAGCGGCTCATGGCGGCGTCGTAGCCCAGCGTCCAGGTATCGCAACCCGTGCTCTTGCCAACCCAGTGCGGCCAGCAATCGTCAGCGGAGCAGCCGGGACCGAGCCAAGTGCGGATCAGGTCACCATCCAGCCCATGAATGAACACGATAGCCGGACGCAGCGGATCGCCGCGGTGCAGTAGTTCCAGACGAGCCACGCCGACGACCTCCCGTTGCTTCTTCTTGCGCACTGCGGCGCAGATATCTCGCAGCTTAGCTGCGGCCGCTCATCGTGTCGTCCAGGCTGTCCAGCCGATCCAGGATCGCCAGCGCCTGCCGGGCATCGCCCTGCGCCGCCAGGGCGCGAAAGCGCGTCTCGGTGTCGTGCGCGGCCAGGGCCTGGGCGCTGAGTTCCTCGATCAGCTTGTTCACACTCAGGCCGCGGCTGCGCGCCATGGTCTTCAGGCGCTCGGCCGTGTCGTCGGGCAGGCGGATGGTCAGGGTACTCATGGCCAGATCTCCAGGCATTGGGCCGGGCTCAGCACGCGCAGGCTGGGCCAGACGAGTTCACCGCGCGCCACATCGCGCAGGTTGTGGGTGACGATGGCCTCGGCGCCCGCGGCCACGGCCAGTTCGATCAGGTGGTTGTCGGCCTCATCGGGCAGGTTGGGCCGCCAGCCGAAGCTCACGCTCACCCAGCGGCCGGCGCGGGCCAGCGCCGCCAGCACGGTGCGGCGCTCCGCGTCGCTGGTGGCTGAAGCCGCCCACAGCGCCTCACGGCCCAGCACGTCCTCGTATTCCAGCCACAGGGCATTGCCGAACAGCGGCACATGCTGGCCCGTGAGCGCCTGGCGCAGCAGCACGCGTGACGCGCCGCCACCCGAGCGCAGGGCGGCGACGAACACGTTGGTATCCAGAACCAGCTGGGCCATAGGATGACAGCATATGTGCTGTCATCTGGCGACGTCAATCCGAAAGCCGCCGCCGCAGCGCCCGCCAGGCCGCGCGCACCGACATCACGGCGCCGGTGAGCACCAGGCCCAGCGCCACCAGCGCGGCGGCGCGCAGCCAGGGCGTGTTGAAGTCTTCGCCGTCGGGCCAGTCCATCACGTGCAGGCGCCAGAAGAAGTCGTACCAGACCCAGGCCTCGTTGCGCACGGCCAGCAGTTCGCCGCTGTGGGCGTCGATGTACAGGCGGGTCTGCAGCGCATCATCGAAGCGCACGCGCCACAGGCTGCCGGCACCAGCGGCCGTGGCGCGTGGCTGCGCTTCCTGCACGATGGCCAGGCGCCGGGGCACCTGGGCCAGCGGCTGCACATCGCGCAGGCTGCCGCTGCCGCGGTACAGGCCTTGCGCAAAGGCCTGCACGGCCTGGGCATCGGGCGGCACCCAGGGCTGGCCATCGATGCGCAGCCAGCGTGGCTCGGCGTTGCCAGCCAGGCTCACGCGCAGCGCCGGGCCGGCGGC
>CAYPDO010000536.1:2240-3566 GCA_964409495.1 uncultured Bordetella sp. | reverse complement strand
CTAGCAGAGTCCGGCCCTCGATGCTGCGCAGGCTGGTGACGTTGACGAAGCTGGAGTAGAGGAAGTGGCGCGCCGGCGGCGAGATCATCGCCAGCGGGTACTGTGCGGCCAGGGCCGGCGCGCTGGCGCGGCTCTCGTGCGGCGGCAGGTAGCGCGGCACGCCCAGGCCGGGCACCAGCACCTGCACCTTGCCATTCGGCGTGGCAAAGCCGCCGTCGGCAAAGGGCAGCTCGGGCACCGGCAGGCGCACCCAGCCATCGCGCAGCAGCGCGTCGAAATCCAGGCTGGGCAGTGCCTGGCGGCAGATCTGCTCGTCGCTGTCGGCAAAACACGGCTCGGTGAAACCCAGGCGCGCGGCCAGCTGGCGGAAGACCTCGGTGTTGGGCCGGGCCTCGCCCACCGGCGCCACGGCCGGCTGGTTCAGCAGCGCGTAGCTGTGGCCGTAGCTGCCATGGATGTCCCAGTGCTCGAGCTGGGTGGTGGCCGGCAGCACATAGTCGGCATGGTCGGCGGTGTCGGTGAGAAAGTGCTCCAGCACCACGGTGAACAGGTCGTCGCGCGCAAAGCCGGCCGCCACCTTGGCCGATTCGGGCGCCACCGCCACCGGGTTGCTGTTGTAGACCACCAGGGCCTCGATCTTCGGGCCGAAGCCGGCACCGCCCGGATGCAGCAGCGCATCGCCGATGGTGCTCATGTTGATGGTGCGCGGGCGCCGCCCCAGGCCCGCAGGGCCATAGACGCTCTCCAGCAGATCGGGCCGCTGCAGCGCGGCATCGTCGCGCACGCGCGCCACCCAGCTCGAGGCCGACAGCAGCAGCCCGCCGCCGCGCTGGCGCCAGGCGCCGGTCAGGCAGGGCAGCAGCGCGATCAGGCGCACCGCATTGCCGCCACCGTGCACGCGCTGCATGCCGTAATTCAGGCGGATGGCGGCGGGCCGGGTGCGGGCGTAATCCCGCGCCAGCTGGCGGATCACCGACGCCTCGATGCCGCAGACCTCGGCGGCGCGCGCGGGCGGCCAGGCCAGCGCCTCGGCCTTCAGCGCGTCGAAGCCCTCGACATGGCGCGCGATGTAGTCGTGGTCCAGCCAGTCCTGCGTGATCAGCTCATGCATCAGCGCCAGCGCCAGCGCGCCATCGGTGCCGGGCAGCAGCGCGATGTGCTGATGGCACTTGTCGGCGGTTTCGGTGCGGCGCGGGTCGATGGCCACCAGCGTGGCGCCGTTGCGCTTGGCCTGCTGGACAAAGGTCCAGAAGTGCAGGTTGCTGGCGATCGAATTGCTGCCCCAGATCAGGATCAGCCTGGCATGGGCGTAGTCTTCCAGGTGCA
>CAYPDO010000536.1:0-2230 GCA_964409495.1 uncultured Bordetella sp. | reverse complement strand
CGGCCAGCGCCTCGCCGCCGGCCGAGGCGCAGATGGTGCGGTCCAGCAGCGACGCGCCCAGCCGGTGGAAGAAGCGCGCGGCCATGCTCTCGCCCTGCACCATGCCCATGGTGCCGGCATAGCTGTAGGGCACGATGGCTTCGGGCTGACGTGCGGCAATGGCGCCCAGGCGCTGCGCGATGTCGTCCAGCGCCTCGTGCCAGCTCACCGGCCGGAACTGCCCGGCCCCCTTGGGCCCCACACGCTTGAGCGGCGTGAGCACGCGCTCGGGGTGGTAGCTGCGCTCGGCATAGCGCGAGACCTTGGTGCACAGCGCGCCATGGGTGGGCGGATGCGCCGGATCGCCGGCCACACGGATCACCCGGCCGGCGCGCACGGTGATGTGCATCGCGCAGGTGTCGGGGCAGTCGTGCGGGCAGGCGCCACGCACCAGGCGATCGGCGGCTTCGGCACCAGGCGTGTCGGCCGGGGCGGCGGTGGGGCTGGCGGCGGCATTCGGGCTCATCCGGCGATGATGTCACAGCGCCTGTTTGGGTTGGCACCCACAAAAGTGGCGCTGTTCTCGCGGTAGGCTCGCGCACTTTTGTGTGATGGTTGTCACATTGACCAATCCAGCCCGACGCATGAGTTCTCCGCAGTCCTCCTACCGCCGCCTGGGCGCCACGGGCCATGCCACGCGCCGCCAGGCGCTGCACGGCCTGGCCGGCCTGGGTGCGCTGGGCGCCACGCCCCTGCTCGCCCAGAGCGAGCGGCCCATCGTGCTGGGCCAGTCGGCCGCCGTCACCGGCCCGGCGGCGCAGCTGGGCATCCAGATGCACCAGGGCGCGCGCCTGGTGTTCGACGCGGTGAACGCGGCTGGCGGCATCGGTGGCCGGCCCATCGAGCTGCGCCTGGTGGACGACGGCTACGAGCCCGAGCGCTGCAAGGCCAACACCGACAAGTTCATCCGCGACGAGGTGTTCGCGCTGTTCGGCTATGTGGGCACGCCCACCGCGCTGGCGGCGCTGCCGGCGGTGACGCAGGCGCAGATCCCGTTCATCGCCCCCTTCACCGGGGCGCAGGCGCTGCGCGAGCCCTTCAACCGCCAGGTGTTCCATGTGCGCGCCTCGTACTACGACGAGACGGCGCTGATCGTGCGCCAGCTCACCGGGCTGCGCCTGCACAAGATCGCGGTGTTCCGCCAGAACGACAGCTACGGCCAGGCCGGGCTCGACGGCGTGCAGCGCGCGCTGGTGGCCGTGGGCCGCGACCCGGTGGCCGTGGGCACGGTGGAACGCAACAGCGTGGACGTGGCCGCAGCGGTGCGGGCCATCGTGCCGCGCATGCCCGAGGCGGTGGTGCAGATCAGCGCCTACAAGAGCTGCGCCGCCTTCATCCGCGCAGCGCGTGCGGCCGGCTATGGCGGCCTGTTCTACAACGTGTCCTTCGTCGGCACGCAGGCGCTGGCTGACGAACTGGGCAGGGAAGCCCGCGGCGTTCAGATCAGCCAGGTGATGCCCTCGCCCTTCTCCACCTCCAACGGCGCCTCGCGCGACTACCTCGACGCCATCGCCCGGGCCGGTGGCAAGCACCAGCCCAACTACTCGGGCATGGAAGGCTATGTGGCGGCCCGCGTGCTGGTTGAAGGCCTGCGCCGCGCCGCGGCGGGCAACCGCAGACTGAGCCGCGAGGCCCTGACCGACGCGCTGGAATCGCTGCGGCTGGATTTCGGCGGCTTCGCCATCGGCTTTGGCGCGCGCCAGCATGTGGGCTCCAGCTTCGTCGAGCTGACCATGCTCACCGAGGACGGCAAGGTGCGGCGCTGAGCATCGCCCCGGCGGCCGCCAGGCCGACACCCCGGCAGGGCCTTGAAACGCCCCCTTACACTGGCTCGCTTCTCGCCCTGCCAGCCCATGAGGAGCCGCCCGACATGCGCCTGATCGAATCCATCCTGGCCGATGCCGCCAGCATCGCCACGCTGCGCCGCGACATCCACGCCCACCCCGAGCTGTGCTTCCAGGAAGAGCGCACGGCCGAGCTGATCGCCCAGGCGCTCACCCGCTGGGGCATCCCGGTGCACCGCGGGCTGGGCAAGACCGGCGTGGTGGGCATCGTGAAGAACGGCAGCGGCACACGCGCCGTGGGCCTGCGCGCCGACATCGACGCGCTGCCGATCCAGGAAGGCAACAGCTTCGCGCATGCCAGCCGGCATGCCGGCAAGATGCACGCATGCGGCCACGACGGCCACACC
>CAYPDO010000535.1:0-3569 GCA_964409495.1 uncultured Bordetella sp. | reverse complement strand
CATGGCCTTCAGGTCGCGGTGCGTGGCCGCCACCACGCGCACATCGGTGCGCCGCAGCTCGGTGCTGCCCACCCGCCGGTAGGTGCCGCTTTCCAGCAGCCGCAGCAGCTTGACCTGCATGGCCAGCGGGATGTCACCCACCTCGTCCAGGAACAGGGTGCCGCCGCTGGCCGCCTCCACCAGGCCGGGCTTGCTGGTGCTGGCGCCGGTGAAGGCACCCCGCTCATGACCGAACAGCTCGCTCTCGAACAGGCTCTCCGGCAGGCTGGCGCAATCCACCACCACCAGCGCATGGGCCGCTCGCGGGCTGGCCTCGTGCACCGCATGCGCCACCAGTTCCTTGCCGGTGCCCGATTCACCCAGCAGCAGCACGCTGGCCGGCGAGGGCCCGACGCGCGACACCATCGCCAGCATGCGCTGGAAGGCCGCCGAGCGCCCGATCAGGCCCTGGGCCGCCGGCTGCCCCTGGGCCACACGCACGGGTTCCATGCGCTCGATGAAATAGGCCTGCTCGCCACTGGCGTCGCGCAGCGGGGCCAGCTCGATGCTGATATAGGCCTCGCCCTGCGGCGTGTGGTGCAGGTGCAGCACACGCTCGCGCTGGCCCGACTCGCGCGAGCGTGCCAGCGGACAGCTCTCACCGGCCTGGTCGCAGGGCACGCTGAAATGGTGCGACACCTCGTAGCAGGTGCGCCCGATCACCGACGCCGTGGGGCTGAACTGGCGCCGGTACGCGGCGTTCGCGGCCAGGATGCGGTACTGGCGGTCGAACAGGATGTGGGGCTCTGGCAGCCCCTCCAGGTACGACACCAGTTCGGGCAGCACCGTGTCCATCGTTCAGGCCGGCGCCGGCGTGCCGCGGCGCTTCATGCCGCGCCCTCGGCCTGCAACACCCGGCGCAGTGCCGCCGGGTCGAGCCGGGCGCTGCGGCCAGGCCCCGGCGTGAGCACGCCGTCGCGCCGCAGCGCACTGACCAGGCGGCTGGCGGTCTCGACCGTCAGGTCGAGCATGGCGCCGATCTCCTCGCGCCGCGGCAGCCAGATCGTGCCGTCCGGGCTGGCATGCTCGCCCAGGCGGCGCAGCAGGTGTAGCAGCCGCCGGCGCGCCGGTCCGGTGGACAGGTCGGTGACCCACGATTCGGCCGCGTCCAGCGCGCGCTGCCAGCGCAGCATCAGCTCGCGCGGCAGGGTCTCGCGGCCGCTGGCCAGATCGTCCACCAGGCGGCGCGGGATGCGGCACAGCTGAACCTCGGTGCAGGCCACCGCGTCGTCGCCATAGGGCCGGTTCAGCAGGCACTCCTGGCCGATCAGGTCGCCCGGCCCGGCAATGCGCACGATGCGGCGGTCGCCATGCTCGGAGCTGCGCTCGAAGCGCACCAGGCCCTGGCGGATGGTGAACACCGCCATGCCGGCCATGCCGCGGCCATACACCGTGGCGTCCGGTGCCAGGCTGATGGCGCCGATGTGCTCGTGGATGCGGTCCAGGCCGTCCTCGTCCAGCACCCCGAACAGCGCCGTGCCCCGCACCTCGCAGGCGCCGCAGGCCTGCGCCTGCGGGTGCGACTGGTCCAGCCGGTGGATGGGAATGGCGCGAGTGCTGGGGGGCATGCCGTCCGACCTTGGGGGCGGGCCGCCGTGGCGGTGTGCTGCCATTTTGGCAGAGAACTGCCAGTCTGGCGGGCGTCGGCGGCTGCGCGGCGCCTCGCCCACCTGGCAGTGCGCGTGCAAGTGCTTGATCCTGCATCACATTCGCCGGATGGCGGCGGGTGGCATGGGTCTTGATACCCGTCATGGTATGAAGCCCACCGCCGATCCGCTGCTGCGCCACCTGGCCTTTGCCGTGGCCCTGAAGCTGGCCGTGCTGAGCGCGCTGTGGTGGGCCTTCGTCCGCGACGAGCGGGTCGCGGTGGACGCGCACCGTGCCGCGGCCCACCTGGGCGGGCCGGTTGCCGCCCAGCCCCTGCCATCGTCGCCCAGCGGAGCACACCCTTGATCCCGGAACAACTTGTCGACCTGTCGCGGCTGCAGTTCGCGGCCACGGCCATGTACCACTTCCTGTTCGTGCCGCTGACGCTGGGCATGGTGTGGCTGCTGGTCATCATGGAGAGCGTGTACGTGATGACCGGCAGCGTCATCTGGAAGGACATGACCCGCTTCTGGGGCAAGCTGTTCGGCATCAACTTCGCGCTGGGTGTCACCACCGGCATCACGCTGGAGTTCCAGTTCGGCACCAACTGGGCCTACTACTCGCACTACGTGGGCGACATCTTCGGCGCGCCGCTGGCCATCGAGGGCCTGATGGCCTTCTTCCTGGAAAGCACCTTCATCGGCCTGTTCTTCTTCGGCTGGGACCGGCTGAGCAAGACCCAGCACCTGATGGTGACCACGCTGATGGCGGTGGGCACCAACCTCAGCGCGCTGTGGATCCTGATCGCCAACGGCTGGATGCAGAACCCGGTGGGCGCCGAGTTCAGCTGGCAGACCATGCGCATGGAGATGACCGACTTCTGGGCCGTGGTGTTCAACCCCGATGCGCAGGCCAAGTTCGTGCACACGGTGTCGGCCGGCTACGTGACCGGTGCGATGTTCGTGCTGTCGGTCAGCAGCTGGTACCTGCTGAAGGGCCGCGATGTCGAGTTTGCCAAGCGCAGCTACCGCGTGGCCGCGGCCTTCGGCCTGGCCAGCGTGCTGAGCGTGATCGTGCTGGGTGACGAGAGCGGCTACACCGTTGGCGAGGCCCAGCAGACCAAGATGGCCGCGCTGGAGGCGATGTGGGAGACCGAGCCCGCGCCGGCCGGCCTGAAGCTGATCGCCGGCATCAACGAGCAGGCGCAGAAGAACGATTGGGAGGTCGAGATCCCGTATGTGATGGGCCTGATCGGCACCCGCTCGGTCAGCAAGCAGATCCCCGGCATCCACGAGATCAAGGCCAAGAACCGCGAGCGCATCGTCATCGGCATCACCGCCGTCACCGCGCTGGAAACCCTGCGCAAAAACCGTGGCGATGAAGAGGCCAAGCGCGTGCTCGACGCCACCAAGGGCGACCTCGGCTTCGGCCTGCTGCTGAAGAAGTACACGGCCGACGTGCGCCAGGCCACGCCCGAGATGATCGACCGCGCCATGCACGACACGGTGCCCAGGGTGACGCCGATGTTCTGGAGCTTTCGCATCATGGTGGGCCTCGGGTTCGCGATGCTGCTGCTGTTCGGCCTGAGCTTCTGGAGCACGCTCAAGAGCGAGTGCCGCGCCCGGCCCTGGCTGCTGCGCGCCGCGGTGTGGATGCTGCCTGCGCCCTGGATCGCCAGCGAACTGGGCTGGGTGGTGGCCGAGTATGGCCGCCAGCCCTGGACGATCTACGGCGTGCTGCCCACGCACATGAGCGTCTCGACGCTCAGCGTCAGCAGCCTGTACGGCTCGCTGGCCGGCTTTGTCGGCTTCTACACCGTGCTGCTGGTGGTCGAGGTCTACCTGATGCAGAAGTTCGCGCGCCAGGGACCGGGCAGCCTGGGCACCGGCCGCTACCAGTTCGAACCCGCGCGGTGGACCTGCGGCCCTGGCTGATGCTCGCCC
>CAYPDO010000534.1:0-3570 GCA_964409495.1 uncultured Bordetella sp. | reverse complement strand
GTGCGCTTCATGGACGGGCGCGACGGCCAGATGCGCCTGGGCACGGTCGTGGCGATGGAGGACACGAAGCTGACGATCCATGAGCAGGCCACGCGCAGCGCCAGGACAGTGCCCTACACGGCGGTGGAGCGGCCAGCACCTGGTGCGCCGCGGCCGACGCCGCAGCCTGCACCACCGCCTGCACCGCGCGCTGGCCGCAACGACTTCCGTTGCGGCGAGAAGGTGGCGTTTGAAAACAAGCCTCAGTTCGCGTGGTGGGCAAGAACCCGAGCGAGCGGCTGGAGAAGAAGGCCAGTTGAAATAGCCAACACCGGGGCGCGTTCACCGCACCCCGGTGTTCACCGTACCCAATCCTGGAACAGTTGGAACACGTCGTCGGCGATTCGAATGCCGCGGTTCACCAAGTCGCCACCATACGCGTGCACGGCCAGCACCACCCGCTCGTCGTTCGCGTCAACGGCAAAGACAGGGCTGCCGCTCTGACCTGCTTCGGTGTCCAGGCCATAGGCCAGGACGCGCGGGCCGATGTCCGTCACCCGACCGGCATTGAACCACTGGGTGCCCATGCGCTTGTCGGCAGGGTACCCGGCGGTGTTGACGATCAGGTTCTCCATCTCCGCATCAGGTCGAGATCCGAAGCCGAACCAGCCGATGTGGTTTCCCACATCGGCATCCAGCCAGATGACACCCAGGTCGAAGCTTTCGTCACCATCACTTCGCCAGCGAGGGTGCACGTCAAATCGGGTGCTGCGGAAGAAGTCAAACGGCGCGTTGTCCACCTGCCGCCCGGGCACCACGGTCACCCTGGACGCCGAGCGGTCGAACTTGTGACTGAACAGGTTGTGGCCAGCGGTGATGACGGTGCGAGGGCCAGCCAACCAGCCTGTGCCCAGAACCTGCTGGCTGTGCAGGCCATCGGCCACCAGATGACAGATGCAGCGCCAGGGCAACTGGGTCGTGTCCACGATGGGCACCCGGTCGTCCTTGCCGACCACGCTTTCGGGAAACGCGAATTCCAGCCAGGTCGCCGCGCCCAGCGTTTCGCCGCACACCCGCTGCGGCAGGCGTTTGCCGCCGAAGCCCTGCGCCATCACTCGGCCCACGTCGAACCCCGTGACGCGCTCCACTCGGCCACCGTTGTTGGTTTGGACCATGTAGGCCGGGCGAGCCTTCCCGGTGGACACCGCGCGCGGCCGCTTGCTTAGGTTGGCCGCCATCACTTCTTCTCCGTCCCGCTATCGCCTGTGCTGCCACCGCTGGAAAGCCCCGTGGATCCTGGCGTTTTGGCCAGCTCCGGGTTCTTCGTGCCCGCCGACCCACTGGCAGCTTTGCCCGCGCCCACCACAAAACCCGCCGCGGCATCCAGTTGGCTGGGCTTGCCCACGCGAATTGACAGGTGCGGCGTTTCCCGGTCTGTACCCAGCCCCCAAAGCGCTGCCTCGGCCTTGGGCGGTGCTTTGTCCAGCAAGGCCTTGTCACGCGCCGCTTTGGCTTCAATCTCCTTGACTTGGGCTTCGTAGAAGGCCTTCTGCTTGCCACTGAAGTCAAGCTTCAATTGCACCAGTTCGGACGCCGACGTAACGGCGCCCTTGGCAATGTCGAACGGCACCGATGCCACTGCATACGCCGAACTCGGCCGGTCGGTGGTCACCGACTCGAACACGCCGCCCTTCAGTTTCACATCGTGCGTGGTCTTGACAAAGGCCCAACGCTCCAGCGGCATCACGAAGGTGGGTGACCAGTTGGGCAGGCCGAACACCGCGCTGTTGCTGGTGCCCGGCCCCTGAAGGCGAACCACATGGGGCAGGTTGATGCGGTAGCAAAAGCCGGCACCACAGTCGGCAGGGGTAGCCGCCTTGCCAGCAGCACCCTGCACCGATACCGCGAGAGCACCCGTGTTCAATTCGCCGACCAGCGCCTGGGTCGCCTTGCAAGCGGCGGACGTCGTGTCCGCGGCGCAGTTCTGCTCCACGCTAACCCGTTTCAGATGGGCCTGGGCCGCAGCCTGCAGATCGTCGTTGAACCGCTTGACCTGCTCAGGTTCCCAGCCCGGGTCGAACAGGTCGCGGAAGACCACCACAGACTTCACCGCATCGCCCGATTCGGCCTTCATGCCGGTGACCAGCTTGGTAATCGCGTCGGCAGACTTATCTTCGGACTTCACGTTTACCGCTGACAGGAGCCCTGTCACCGGGTCCACATTCACAACCACGTTGTCGCTGGTGAAAATGCTGCCGCTGCGCTGAAGCGCATAGGTGTGAACCGGGTCGCCCACCAGCACCGCGTCTCGAATGCGCAGTTCGAACGATGTGCCGTCGTACATCAGTTCCACCGGCAGCAAGGCGCGCGGCAGCATGTAGCCAATGCCCTCGGCACCATGCCCACCGGGAACGCTGCGCACGATGGCACAGCCGCTGCACAACAGGGCCACGGCAAGGGCCAGCGGCCGTGCATCGAAAGCAGTGAACTTCATGTCAATCTCCAGGTTCGCACAACAGGTGCAGCGTGGCGCTGGAGTCTGTCGACGCGGCTTGCGCTTGTCATCCTCAGCCAGTACGAGCCGGCGATCCCTGGCTTTGCAAGCTCGTGCGCCCTTGCACTTGGCCACCGCAACTGGACATGTCACAAAGTGGCCACGTCTGCCACGTCTGCCACGGCAGGCACACACCACCTCCACCCGCTACACATGCTCTGCTTGGCCGGCCTGAACGTCTTCGTTAGCTACCCCGCGGCGGCCACGCGCACACCTCGGCCGAAAGGGTGGAAACCGCGCTGCGGGCCGTACGCGCACAGCCCTTTCGCGATGAAACTTCCATCCCAGAAGGCTATACCGATTAGCTGCAGCGCCTGAAGGCGGGACTGCACAAGTCAGACGTATTGGTGTGCATACTGGGCCACGGCAGCGAGCTCTGTCGCTGGAAGCAGCGCGAGTTGATCCGCGCTGATTAACTGCTTATGCCGGTGGTGGCCTTCCGTGTGGAAGCCGTCGACGTGCCCCTCGAGGTGTCGGAGTGCCAGCCCGTGGAACTTGTTGCCAGCCAGCCCGACGCCTCATTGAAGTGGCTGCTGGCCGCGGTAGCCGCCGCGGTGCCCGATAGTCCTGCTGCTGCGACCGCGTCTACTGCGACCGACACACCGCCCCACGCTGACCGCCAACCGGGCCTGGATTTGAGGTTGGGCTTGGCGCTCTGCCAAACGCTCCCATGTGCGCGCGTAGAACGGTAGCTGCTGGGTCCGCGACATCGGCAAGCGGGGTGACGCGAACGGATTGGGCTGCGTGCGCCTATGCAACTGGGGCGCGTGCGGAGGTCGTTACTCCCAAGCTGCCTTTCGTGAAGGTCTGGAACTGGCCGGCTCGAGCCGGAGACCTGCGCAGGTTCGCCGCCGTAAACCTGCCGTTCGCCGGCGCGACCAGGTGAGATTTGAGAGCGGGCCGTGAAGGACAGCAACTGGCCGAGTCCGGGTCGTCGGCTGCGCGCCTGACAGCAGTCACCCGCGGCCCGATCGCCCCGCCTTGCCAATTTTTCCTGCAGGCGCCACCCCTAAGTTGAAGGGCAGCTGACTGCAGTG
>CAYPDO010000533.1:0-3582 GCA_964409495.1 uncultured Bordetella sp. | reverse complement strand
ATGGCCACGCGCATTTCCAGCTCGGGCGGCTCGATGGCCACCGTCAGGCCGGCGTCGAAGCGGCTGGTGAGGCGCTCGTCGATGTCCACCAGCCCCTTGGGGTAGGTGTCGCTGGTCATGATGATGTGGGCGCGCTTGGCCAGCAGCGCCTCGAAGGCGTTGAAGAACTCCTCCTGCGTACGGTCCTTGCCGGCGAAGAACTGCACATCGTCGATCAGCAGCAGATCGAGCGAGTGGTACTTGGCCTTCAGCTCGTCAAAGGTCTTGCGCTGGTAGTTCTTGACCACGTCGCTGATGAACTGCTCGGCATGCAGGTACAGCACACGGGCATCGGGCTTGTCGCGCAGCAGCGCATTGCCCACGGCGTGGATCAGGTGGGTCTTGCCCAGGCCCACACCGCCGTAGATGAACAGCGGGTTGTACATCACGCCCGGTGCGCCGGCCACGTGCAGCGCCGCGGTGCGCGCCATCTGGTTGGCGCGGCCGGCCACCAGGGTGTCGAAGGTGAGCGCGGTGTTCAGCCGGTGGGTATTGGCCGACGGCGGCAGGTGCACCGCCGGTGCGCCGGTACGCGGCGGCTGTGCGGCAGGGGCGGCCCCACGGGGCGGCTGCATGCCGGGCTCGGCCGAGGTGTCGGCACCGGCGCTGGCATGGCCGGGCAGCGGCACCGGCACACGGGCGGCGGGGGCCAGCGCCTGGCCGTTGATCAGCGCAGCGGCACGCACCGGCCCGTTGGCCGGCAACGGCCGGCTGGGCGGCGGCAGGTCGCGTGCAGCCAGCGTGAGCGACAGGCGCACTGGCGCACCGGCCAGTTCGCTGAGGATCGACTCGATGCGCGACGCGTACTGCGAGCGGATCCAGTCGAGCTTGAAGCGGTTGGGCACGCGCACCTGCACCACGGCCCCCTCCGCGCCTTCGCTCAGGTCGGCGTCGGGCAGCGGGCGGATCCAGGTGTTGAATTGCTGTTCAGGCAGTTCGGCGGCGAGTCGTTCGCAGCCACGCTGCCAGAGATCTGGGCTCATTGTGGACAAGTCTTCTTTTGAGCGGCGCGATTGTAGGCCCCTCCGGGCCGCGAAGCCGTGGTTATCCACAGTTCGTTGCAGCGCGTCAATGCCCCCGCACAGCCGCATGCTGGCGTGCAAGTGTTTGACCGCAAAGGAGGTTTTTGCTCTAATAGTGGGTTTCCCCAACGCGTGGGGCTTCTTGGGCTGCCAACTCGGGCAGCGCTCGCACCGCCCCCACTGCCCTCACACATCGCCCCGAGAGCCCCCGAGCCGGGGCACAGAGAGAGCCGCCATGAAGCGCACCTACCAGCCGTCCAAGACCCGTCGCGCCCGTACCCACGGTTTCCTCGTGCGCATGAAGACCCGTGGCGGCCGCGCCGTGATCGCTGCGCGCCGTGCCAAGGGCCGCAAGCGCCTGTCGCAGGTCTGATCCCGGCGCCGGCACCGGCCGCCACGAAAGCCAGCATGGTCGGGCGCATTCTGCGAACGGCCGATTTCGAACGCGTGCTGGCGCTGCCGCCGCGTTCGCGAAGTGCTCACTTCGCGGCTCATCACCTGCCTGCCGCGCCACTGGCGCCGAAAAAGCCCGCCAAGGCGTGCGCTGAAGCAGAGTTATCCACAGGTGATGCACCCAGTTGCCCACTGCCTGTGGATGAATTGCCCGCAGCCGTGCCGCAAGGGCAGTGGCTGGGCACCGTGGTGCCCAAGCGCCATGCGCGCCGCGCCGTCACCCGCAACCTGCTGAAGCGGCAGATGCGGGCGGTGATGCTGGCCCATGGACCGGCGCTGCCGCCCGGCCTGTGGGTGCTGCGGCTGAAGTCGCCGTTCGATCGCACACAGTTCCGCAGCGCCTCATCCGACGCGCTGCGCGTGGCTGCGCGCGACGAGCTGGCCCTGTTGCTGCAACGCGCGCTGCAGCCGGCGCCCGGCGCCCGCTCGCCCCGTCCGGCCGCCAGTGGTCGCGCGGGCCGCGCAGCCTCGGCCTGAGGCCGGCTGCGGCCTCTGCCAGCCATCGCGCCGGGCCTGCCTTGTCATGAGCGCGCCGTTCACCGCCCGCGGCATCGCCCTGCTGCCGCGCCGCGCGCTGATGGTGCTGGTGCATGCCTACCGCTACACGCTCAAGCCCTGGCTGGGCAATGGCTGCCGCTTCGAGCCCAGTTGCTCGGCCTATGCGCTGCAGGCGCTGCACCGCCATGGTGCTGCCGCAGGCGGCTGGCTCACGGCGCGGCGCATCCTGCGCTGCCATCCGTGGTGCGCGGGCGGGCATGATCCGGTGCCCGACGCGCCGCCATCGCTGTTTCGCCATCTGGTCGCCACAATGCCGCCGGCTGCCACGCCGCCGTCCGGCGATGCGGGCCGCGACACCTCCTCCCGTTCGTAGACAAGAAGATTCCACCCATGCCCGACATCCGTCGCAACATCCTCTGGGGTGTGTTCCTCGTCTCGCTGTTCCTGCTGTGGGACGCCTGGAACAAGCACAACGGCCAGCCGTCGTTCTTCGATCCGCCGACCGCACGCACCCAGGCTGCGGCCGGATCGGCGCCGCTGCCGGCATCGGGCGCCGGTGTGGTGGCCGCGGCGGCGGCCGGTGCCGCGGCCCCGGCCGGGTCGGCCAGCGCGGCTGCGCCGGTGGTCAGCGAGAAGGTCACCATCAGCACCGATCTGGTGAAGGCCACGCTCGACAGCAAGGGCGGCGAGCTGGTGCGGCTTGAACTGCTCAAGCATGCCGACAGCGAGGACCCCAAGCGCAACGTGGTGCTGATGGACCGCCAGGCGCAGAGCGTGTACCTGGCACAGACCGGCCTGCTCGATGCCCAGGGCGGCGCCGCGCTGCCCAACCACCTGACGGTGATGAGCCTGGTGCCCGGCGAGCGCGAGCTGAAGGACGGCGCCAAGGAACTGCAGGTGCGCTTCGAGTCGCCCGAGGTGGGCGGTGTGCAGCTGATCAAGACCTACACCTTCCGCCGCGGCGACTATGCCGTGGCCGTGAAGCACGAGCTGCGCAACGCCGGCACCGCACCGGTGCAGGCCAAGCTCTACCTGCAGCTGGCGCGTGACGGCACGGTGCTGGGCAACACCAACGTGATGGCCGGCCCCACCTCGTTCACCGGCCCGGCCGTGTATTCGGAGCAGGGCAAGTTCGAGAAGGTGGAGTTCGCCGACATCGACAAGGGCAAGGCCGAGTACCACAAGAGCTCCGACAGCGGCTGGGTGGCGATGGTGCAGCACTACTTCGCCAGTGCCTGGCTGGTCAACGACAAGGGTGCGCGCGAGTTCAAGATCGACGCCATCGCGCCCAACGAGGCCACCTTCGGCAAGAGCCTGTACCGCGTGGCCATGGTGCTGCCGCTGGCCAGCGTGGCGCCGGGCGCGACACTGGCCCACCAGGCCACGCTGTTTGCCGGCCCGCAGGAGGAGAAGAAGCTCGAGGCCCTGGCCACCGGCCTGGACCTGGTGAAGGACTACGGCTTTCTCACCATGCTGTCCAAGCCGCTGTTCTGGCTGCTCGACAAGCTGCACGGCCTGATCGGCAACTGGGGCTGGGCCATCGTGGCGCTGGTGGTGCTGCTGAAGATCG
>CAYPDO010000532.1:0-3585 GCA_964409495.1 uncultured Bordetella sp. | reverse complement strand
CCGCCAGATCGTGCGCGACAAACAGGTACGACAGCCCCAGGCGCTGCTGCAGGTCCATCAGCATGTTCACCACCTGGGCCTGGATGGACACATCGAGTGCCGACACCGGCTCGTCGCAGATCACCAGGCTGGGGTTCAGCGCCAGCGCGCGCGCGATGCCCACGCGCTGGCGCTGGCCGCCCGAGAACTCGTGCGGGTAGCGCTGGGCCATGCCGGGCAGCAGGCCCACGGTGGCCAGCAATTCGGCCACGCGCACATCGCGCTCGGCGCGGCTGCCGCCCACGCCGTGCACCTCCAACGGCTCGGCCACGATGTCGCGCACCGTCATGCGCGGGTCCAGCGAGCCGTAGGGGTCTTGGTAGACCATCTGCATGCGGCGGCGAAAGCGCCCGCTGCGGCGGTCTTGCAGCGTGATGTCTTCGCCCTCGAACAGCACCTTGCCGGCGGTGATGGGCTGCATGCGCAACACGGCCATCGCGGTGGTGCTTTTGCCGCAGCCGCTTTCGCCCACCAGGCCCAGGGTTTCGCCGCGCCGCAGGCTGAACGACACACCGTCCACCGCCTTCACATGGCCCACGGTGCGCTGCAGCACGATGCCGCGCGTGACCGGAAAGTGCACCTTCAGGCCGTCAACCTGCAGCAGCGGGGCGTCGACGGGCTCAGGCGGGGGCGTGTTCATCGGCGTGCAGGCAGGCGTGGAGGTGTGGCGAGCCGGTGCTGGCGGGGCGCAGCGCGGGGCGTTGCGCCAGGCATTCGGCCGTGGCCTGGCGGCAGCGCGGCGCAAACGCGCAGCCCGGCGGCAGCGCCGCCAGATCGGGTGGCGAGCCGTCGATCGGCACCAGGCGCTCGGAGGTGTCGCCATCCAGCCGCGGCACCGAGGCCAGCAGGCCTTGCGTGTACGGGTGGCGCGGCTGGCGGTACAGCGTGCGGGCCTCGGCCTGCTCGACGATGCGCCCGCCATACATCACGGCCACGCGGTCGGCATAACGCGCCACCACGCCCAGGTCGTGCGTGATCAGGATCAGCGCGGCGCCGGTCTCGCGCGTCAGTGCCTTCAGCAGGTCGAGGATCTGGGCCTGCACCGTGACATCGAGCGCCGTGGTGGGCTCGTCGGCGATGATCAGCCGCGGCTGGCAGGCCAGCGCCATGGCGATCATCGCGCGCTGGCGCATGCCGCCCGAGAACTGGTGCGGCCAGGCGCGCGCACGCTCGGCCGCATCGGGCACCTGCACCCGCTCCAGCAGGCCCACGGCCTGGGCCAGGGCCTGCCCCCAGGGCGTGCGCCGGTGCTGGTGGATGGGCTCGGCGATCTGGAAGCCGATGGTCAGCGCCGGGTTCAGCGAGCTCATCGGTTCCTGGAAGATCATCGCGATGCGGTCGCCACGCACCGCGCGCATCTGCGCCTCGCTCAAGCGCAGCAGGTCCTGACCCTCGAACAGCACCTGGCCGGCCACGATGCGGCCCGGCGGATCGGGGATCAGGCGCATCAGCGACATGGCCGTGACGCTCTTGCCCGAGCCCGATTCACCAACGATGGCCAGCGTCTGGCCCGGCATCAGGTCGAAGCTCACGTCCTCCACCGCGTTGACCGTGCCGCGGTCGGTGCGAAAGCGCGTGGTGAGGCCGCGGACGGACAGCAGCGGTTCAGTCACTGTTGACCCCTCGGCCCACGAGTACATGGGCCGATCCCCCGCGGGGATCGCGGGCCGGCTTGGGAGCGGCCCGGCGCTCGGCCCGCGCGCGCTATGTGACGATGCTTGCTCATCGCGCCACTCAGAAGCCCATTTTCTTTTTCATTGCCTGATCGACCCAGATGCGCGCATGGATCGGCCCCGGCCGCTCGGCGCCGGCGCGCAGCTCGCCGCCGTAGTTCTGCACCCAGGGCCACCAGCCGGTGTAGGTGTAAGCGGTGGGCAGGGCGATGAAGGGCGCCTTCTCCAGCACCTGGCGGGTCATCAGCCGCACCTTCACCTGGCGCACGCGCTCGTCGGGCTCGGCATAGGTCTCGGCCATCTTCTTGTCGATCTCGGGATCGCTGAACTGGCTGGGGTTCCACACATTGCCCTTCACGTAGCTCTTGCGCAGCGCCGTGGTCGGGTTGGTGTTGCCCAGGAACATGAAGTAGCCCGGCGCATTGGTCTTGGTCATCATGGCGCTGAAGTAGGCGCCGTACTCCAGCGTCTGGATCTCCATCTTCACGCCCACCTTGGCCAGGTAGGCGGCCACCATCTGCAGCAGGTCGCCTTCCACGCTGGAACTGCTGGTCTGCACCTTGAACGTGAAGCCCTTGTCCAGCCCGGCCTCGGCCAGCAGCTTCTTGGCCTTGGCGGGGTCGTAGCTGTAGAGCTCTTTCACGCTGTCGGGCATGTCCTTCAGCGGCTCGTAGTAGCCGGTGTAGGTGGGGTGCATCGGGTAGGCCAGCATCTCGGCGTTGCCGCCGTAGTAGCTCTTGATGATGGCGTTCTTGTCCACCGCCAGGTTCAGCGCGCGGCGCACGCGGATGTCGTCAAACGGCTTGGTGTCCATGCGCAGCGCGATGAACTGCCCGCCGTTGGCCAGGTACTTGTGCCACTGGATCTTCGGTGCCGTCTTCTTGAGCTCGTCCACATGGCTCCAGCGCACCGATTCCAGGATGTCGAGCTTGGCCGTGCGCAGCGCGGTGACGAAGGTGGCCTCGTCCTTGATGAAGCGGTAGGTGATCTTGTCGACGAAGGGCAGCTTGTGCTCGGTGCCGCCGATCTTCTCCTTGTCCCAGTAGCCGGGGTTCTTCGCGAAGACCAGCGAGTTGCCCTGCACGTACTCCTGCACCGAGAACGGGCCGGTGCCGTTGACGTTCTTCCAGTTGCCGGCGCCGGCGGCGGCCACCTCGCGCGGCACGATGGCGCTGTAGTAGCCCCAGCCGAAGCGGTAGTCCCACTCGGCGTTGTACTGCTTCAGGAACATCGTGACGCCGTGCTTGCCGTTGGCCTCCACGCGGTCCACATGGTCGAAGTAGCCGGGGATCTTCTTCGGGCTCTTGTTCAGGCGCTCGAAGCTGCCCACCACGTCGTCGCTGGTGAGTTCGCGCGCCTCCATCACACCCGGCCTGGCCGGGAACATCACGCCCTTGCGCAACTGGATCTCCACGCGCAAGGGGTTCTGCTTCATCTCCCATTTCTCGGCCAACTCACCGCGGATGGCGTCGGGCGGCAGAAAGGCATCGGCGGTGAAGTCGTACTTGCCGCCCTTGCGCTGGCTCTTGTCGAGGTCGGCGGCGAACAGGTGCTCGTAGACCAGGCCGGTGTCCTGGCTGTGCTTCCAGGCCCAGTCGGCATGGTCGGCCGACATCGGCGACACCGTGACGTACACGTTGCCGATGTTGAGCTCGCCGCCGTACTGCGGCTTGGGCGACTGGGCATGGGCTGCGCTCGCCACGGCGATGGCCCCAGCCAGCAGGGAAGGAACGGTCAGTCGTCGATTCATCGCTTGTCTCCTGTCAGTGCACGTCAAGCCAGCGGCCGCCGTGGATCCGGCTTTGCCGGGCCACTGGCGGCGCCCCCTGGGGGGAGGCGCCAAAGGCGCTTCGGGGGGGACTCATTTCATGCC
>CAYPDO010000531.1:0-3587 GCA_964409495.1 uncultured Bordetella sp. | reverse complement strand
GTGGAGGCGGTGGTCGATGGCCAGCGCCTGCTGCTCGGCAGCACGCGGCTCATGAACGAGTCGGGCGCACAGCCGGGCGCGCTGCTGATGACCGCCCAGCGCCTCGAGGGCGAGGGGCGCAGCATCTCGTGGCTGCTGGCGCCGACGGAAGGAGCCGCTACAGGCGACGCTCCAGGAGCCCGCGTGCTCGGGCTGCTGGCCTTCGGCGACACCATCAAGCCGGCGTCCCAGGCGGCCGTGGTGCGACTGCGCGCGCTGGGGATCCGCACGGTGATGCTGACCGGAGACAACCACGGCAGCGCCCAGGCGGTGGCGCGCGAACTCGGCATCGACGAGGTGCGTGCCGAACTGCTGCCGGGCGGCAAGGCCGAGATCGTGCAGCATCTGCGGAACCAGGGCCAAGTGGTCGCGATGGTCGGCGATGGCCTGAACGACGCGCCTTCGCTGGTGGCCGCCGACGTGGGTCTGTCGATGTCCACCGGCACCGATGTCGCGATGGAGGCCGCCGGCATCACGCTGATGCGCGGCGACCCGCGCCTCGTGGCCGACGCCTTCGACGTCTCGCGCCGCACCTATTCGAAGATCCAGCAAGGGCTGTTCTGGGCCTTCGCGTACAACGTGCTCGGCATTCCGCTGGCGGCCTTCGGCCTGCTGAGCCCGGTGATCGCCGGTGCGGCCATGGCGTTCAGCAGCGTCAGCGTGGTCGCGAATGCGCTGACCCTGCGTCGCTGGCGCGGCGCAGCAACGGAATGATCGAACTGTCTCGAGGAACAAAGGCCATGGGTATGAACATCGGACAAGCTGCCGGCGCCACCGGCCTTTCGGCAAAGATGATCCGGCACTACGAGAGCATCGGGCTGCTGCCTGCGTCCACCCGCACGGATGCGGGCTACCGCCAATACAGCGAACGCGACGTGAACATGCTGCGCTTCATCCGCCACTCGCGCGACCTGGGCTTCTCGCTGGAACAGATCCGCGAATTGCTGGACCTGTGGCAGAACCGCAAGCGGTCCAGCCGGCAGGTCAAGTCCCTGGCCGAGGCACACATCGCGGAACTCGATGCAAAGCTCGCAGAGCTGCAATCGATGCGAGCGGCGCTGGCGCATCTGGTCCACGGCTGCCACGGCGACGATCGACCGGATTGCCCGATCATCGACACGCTGGAGGCGACAGGCCCGGTACTGGCCGGCGCTCCCGCCGATCATTCGCGCGGCGCGGTCGCTCAGCGGCAGCGGGCAGCCTCATTCCGGACCGGAGCGCGCACATTGCCCCGCTGAAGCCTGAGCGTCGTCAACCCGGTTTCGATACACTGGTGGCATGCAACGGGTATTTCGCGCCTTCCTTGTCTGGGTCATGGTGATCGCCATGCCTGTGCAGGGCATGGCTGCGTCCGTGATGTTTTTCTGCGGGCCGAGCCACGAGCGGATGATGCAAGGGCTGATGGCTGACGCACCCGTATCGCCTTCCAGTCATGCCGCCAACCCTGGGCGCGAACCGGCGGCCACGGGTCATGGCGTGCATGAGCAAGCGGTGCCGGCGCACCCAGTCGCCGACGAACCCGCCACGGATGCCGATGGCAACGACGCCACGGGCCTGTTCCCGCACCACGGCAAGTTCAGTTGCAGCGCCTGCGCCGCCTGCTGCTCTGCGCTGGGCCTGCCGGCCAGCTTTGTGCTCCCGACGCCCTCGATCCCGGAGCACGTTGCGCCGATGCCGACGGTGGAACCGGTCGCATCGCACCAACCTGACGGGCTCGACCGTCCGCCTCGAACCGTCCTCGCCTGATCCGGCGCGACGCGCTGGGGTGCAGCGGGTGCCTTTGAGCTCCTCCCGTCAGTTGTCCTGACGGTACCAGCCACGGTCCAACGGACCGACTCCTCGCCCCATCCGGCGGATCGCGCCAGATCCTCACCTACGCACCTGCGTGCCTTGGCCGCAGGACCGTCGTTGAAGCTCTCGCGAGGATTCCATGTTTCTGTCTCCCTTTCGCCTTGGCCGCTGTCGAGGCATTTCTCTCATTGCGCTGCTGACCGTAGCGGTGTTCGCTCAAGCCCAGCCCCAGGGCGCTCCCGCCCGCAACGAACGGGCGGACCCGCTCGATGCGCAGGTCCGCGTGCCGGCTGTCACCCACTCTTCTGCGCTGTCCAGCTATCGAAGGCTGGGCGACGACAAGCGCATCGACTGGAAGGAGGCCAATGAGGCGGTGAACCGCATCGGGGGCTGGCGCGCCTACGCACGCGAGGCGCAGCAGCCTGAGCCTGCACCCGTCGCACCGGCCGGTCGCACCACGCCCGCACCCGTACCGGCGTCGGGCGCCATGCCGGCGCACGGCGGCCACAAGATGCACTGAGGGGATGACGATGACCCGACAACCATCCCCCCCACGAGCGTTCGCCCGGGCGGTGCCGGTCCGTCTCACGGGCCTGGCTGCAGTGGTGCTCGTGCTGAGCGGCTGCGCGTCCCTGAGCCCCGACGGCGGCTTCGCTACCGTCGAGAAGGCCACCGCCGAGCGCATCGGGACCCCTGTGCAACTGGCTTGGGCCCGCCAGCCCGAAGACCTGGACCGCATCGCCCAGCGCGTGGACGAACTCCTGGGCAAGCCGCTGTCCATGAACGATGCGGTGCAGGTCGCCTTGCTGAACAACCGTGGCCTGCAGGCGGCCTACGCCGAGCTGGGCATCACCGAGGCGGAGGTCGTGCAGGCGGGCCGGTTGCCGAACCCCGGCTTCAGCTTCGGCCGCCTGACCAAGGGTGACGAGATCGAGCTCGAACGCGGTCTCCACTTCAATCTTGCCCGGCTGATCGCCATGCCGCTGGTGCAGCGCGTCGAGGCGCGCCGCCTGGAGCAGGTGCGCACCACGGTGGCGATGCAGGTGCTGTCCCTGGCAGCCGACACGCGCAAGGCCTGGGTGCAGGCGGTGGCCGCCGAGGAATCGGTGCGCTACAGCCGCCAGGTGATGCAGGCCGCGGAGGCTGGTGCCGAACTGGCGCGGCGCATGGCGCAGGTGGGCAACTTCAACAAGCTCCAGCAGGCGCGCGAGCAGGGCTTCTATGCCGATGCAGCGCTGAACCTGGCCCGTGCCGAGCAGCAGCAACGTGCGGCGCGCGAGCGCCTCACGCGCTTGCTGGGGGTGTGGGGTACGCAGACCGCTTTCAAGCTGCCAGAGCGCCTGCCTGACCTGCCCACCCAGCCGCGCGATCTGCCAGACATCGAGCGCACCGCGCTCGCCCAGCGGCTGGACGTTACCGCGGCGCGCAACGGCGCCGAGGCCACCGCCCGCAACCTGGGCCTCACTCGCACCACGCGCTTCGTCAACGTGCTGGAGCTGGGCCTGGTGCGCAACAGCAGCAACGAGTCGCCAACGCAGAAGGGCTGGGAGATCGGATTCGAGCTGCCGCTATTCGACTGGGGCGGTGCCCGGGTCGCCCGTGCAGAGGGCATCTACATGCAGTCGCTGCACCGCGCTGCGGAGACCGCGATCAATGCCCGCTCCGAGGTGCGCGAGGCATACGGCGCCTACCGTTCGGCCTGGGCCTGACCCTCCTCCGCGCCGCCACGGCCCTTGGCCTTCGAGTTCATGCCGAAG
>CAYPDO010000530.1:0-3588 GCA_964409495.1 uncultured Bordetella sp. | reverse complement strand
GCCCACCGCGGTGCTCACGCCGCAGGAGACGGAAGCGCTGTTCGTCACGCTGCGCCGCCTGCGCGATGCCGGCACCACGCTGCTGCTGATCACGCACAAGCTGAAAGAGATCATGGCGCTGTGCGATGCCGTCACCGTGATGCGCCAGGGCGCCGTGGTGCTCGACACGCCCATCGCCAGCACCTCGCTCGACGCGCTGGCCGAGGCCATGGTGGGCCGGCGCGTCAACCTCGGCCGCGAGGCCGAGTCCGCGCCCCGGGCACCCGGCGCCACGCTGCTGGCCGCCCACGGCCTGCACTGGGCCGACGCGATGGGCGTGCCGCGCCTGGCCGATGTGTCGCTTGCGCTGCGCGCGGGTGAGATCGTGGGCATTGCCGGGGTCTCGGGCAATGGCCAGACCGAGCTGCTGGCGGCGCTGTCGGGCATGCTGGCGCCGCAGGCCGGCACGCTGACGCTGGGCCCAGAGCAGTTCACCGCCGGCCGCTGGCTGCAGCCCGCCGCCGCGCGGCGGCTGAAGCTGGCCCATGTGCCCGAAGACCGCCACCGCTGCGGCATGGTGCTGAAGTTCAGCGCCTGGGAAAGCGCCGTGCTGGGCTACCAGCGTCTGAAGCGCTTCGTGGCCCTGCCCTGGCTGTTGGGCGGCTGGATGAAGCAGGGCGCGATGCGCGAGGCCACCGCGCAGTGGATGCAGGCCTACGACGTGCGGCCGCGCAACGCGCTGCTGCAGTCGTCCAAGTTCTCCGGCGGCAACCAGCAGAAGCTGGTGCTGGCGCGCGAGGCGCTGGCGCCCGAGGCGCCGCCCACCGTGCTGCTGGTGGGCCAGCCCACGCGCGGCGTCGACATCGGCGCCATCGAGTTCATCCACGGCCGGCTGCGCGCGATGCGCGATGCCGGTGGCGCGGTGCTGGTGGTCAGCAGCGAGCTCGACGAGATCCTGGCCCTGGCCGACCGCGTGCTGGTGATGGACCGCGGCCGCATTGCCGGCGAGCTGGCCATCGCCGACTGCACCGAGGCCGCGCTGGGCCGGCTGATGGCCGGCGCCACCGCGCGCGAAGCGGCATGAAGGAATCCAGTCTGTGAGTCAACCGGTTGAACTGCCGCGCTGGGTGGACGTCGGCGTGCTGCCGCTGGTCAACCTGGTCATGGCGCTGGCGGTCAGCGCCATCGTCGTGGCCGTGATCGGGCTCGACCCGGTGCAGGTGATCACCCAGCTGGTCAAGGGCGCGTTCGGCACGCGCGCGGGCCTGAGCTACACGCTGTACTACGCCACCACCTTCACCTTCACCGGGCTGGCGGTGGCCGTGGCCTTCCACGGCGGGCTGTTCAACATCGGCGGCGAGGGCCAGGCCCTGGTGGGCGGGCTGGCAGTGGCCGGCGTGTCGCTGGCCTTCGGCCCCAGCCTGCCGGCGCTGCTGATGCTGCCGCTGGCGCTGGCCGCGGCCATGGCCGGCGGCGCCGCCTGGGCCGCGGTGCCGGCGGCGCTGCAGGCCTGGCGCGGCAGCCATGTGGTCATCACCACCATCATGTTCAACTTCATCGCCTCGGCGCTGCTGGCCTGGCTGCTGGTCAACCACCTGAAGGCACCCGGCGGCATGACGGTGGAGACCGTGGCCTTCGCCGACAGCGCCCACCTGCCCGGCATGGATGAGCTGCTGGCCGCGCTGGGCCTGGAATGGCCGCGCACGCCGCTGAATGCCAGTGTGCTGCTGGCCGTGGCGGCGGCGCTGGGCGTGTGGGTGCTGCTGTGGCGGCTGCGCCTGGGCTACGAGCTGCGCGCCGTGGGCCACTCGCCCGAGGCCGCGCACTACGCCGGCATCCACCCGAAGCGCCAGGTGATGCTGGCCATGCTGATCTCCGGCGCGTTGGCTGGCATGGTGGGCATCAACGAGCTGTCGGGCGTGCAGCACAAGCTGCTGCTGGATTTTGTGGCCGGTGCCGGCTTCACCGGCATCGCGGTCAGCCTGATCGGGCGCAACCACCCGCTGGGCATCGTGCTGGCGGCGTTGCTGTTTGGCGCGCTGTTCCAGGGCGGCGCTGAGCTGGCCTTCGAGGTGCCGGGCTTCAGCCGCGACATGGTCACCACGCTGCAGGGCCTGATCGTGCTGTTCTCGGGCGCCATGGCGCGCGTGGCCGCGCCGGCGCTGGGCCGCGTGGTGATGGCGCTGCAGCCGGCCGCGCCGGCCGCCACGGGAGCGGCCCATGGATGACATGCTGATCTTCCTGGGCGGCCTGCTGGCCTCGACGCTGCGCGTGTCCACGCCCCTGATCCTGTGCGCGCTGGCCGGCCTGCTGAGCGAGCGCTCGGGCGTCATCGACCTGGGCCTGGAAGGCAAGATGCTGCTGGCGGCCTTTGCCGCCGGCGCGGTGGGCGCCACCACCGGCAGCTGGCCGCTGGCGCTGGCCGCCGCGCTGGCGGTGGGCGTGGCGCTGTCGATGCTGCACGGCTATGCCTGCGTGAGCCACACCGGCGACCAGGTGGTGCTGGGCATGGCCTTGACGATGATCGCCGCCGGCCTGAGCGTGGTGCTGGGCATCGCCTGGTTCAAGCAGGGCGGCCAGACGCCGGCCCTGCCCGATGCCGTGCGCCTGGCGCCGCTGGGCCTGGGCGTGGCCGAGGCGCTGAAGGCCGTGCCCGTCGTCGGTCAGGTGCTGGGCCTGGGCCTGGCCGGCCACAACGCGCTGGTGTACCTGGCGCTGGCCCTGGTGCCGGGCGTGTGGTGGCTGCTGTTTCGCACCCGGCTGGGCCTGCGCCTGCGCGCCACCGGCGACAACCCGGCCATGGTGGACGCCGCGGGCCTCAGCGTGCACCGCCTGCGCTACGGCGCGCTGGCCATGAACGGCGTGCTGTGCGCGCTGGCCGGCAGCTACCTGGTGCTGGCGCAGAACGCCAACTTCGTGCCGCACATGACCGCCGGCCGCGGCTACATGGCGCTGGCGGCGATGATCTTCGGCAAGTGGCGCCCGGTGGCCGCGCTGTGGGCCTGCCTGCTGTTCGGCTTTCTGGATGCCGTGGCCATCCGCCTGCAGGGCGTGGCGCTGCCGGCGGCGCTGGGCGGCGGCCAGGTGCCGGTACAGGCCATCCAGGCCCTGCCCTATGTGCTGACCGTGGTGCTGCTGGCCGGCTTCATCGGCCATGCGCGCGCGCCGGCCGCGCTGGGCACCCCGTACCTGAAGGAACGCTGATGCCGGCCCCGCGTCGCGTCGCGCCGACCCCCCGCGGGGGCGCACAACCGGCTCGGGGCGGCCCGGCGCCGGTTTTGCCGCCCTTCGAGCACCACCTGGAAGCCCTGCTGGCCGCCGCCCGCGCCGCCCGCGCGCGGGCGCATGCGCCATACTCGCGCTTTCTGGTCGGCGCCGCACTGCTGGATGCGCAGGGCCGCATCCACGCCGGCTGCAATGTCGAGAACGCCGCCTACCCGCAGGGCCAGTGCGCCGAGGCCACGGCCATCGGCGCGCTGGTGATGGCCGGCGGCACGCGGATCGTCGGCGCGGTGGTGGTGGGCGTGGTGGCGGGCGTGCCCGATGCCGCCGTCACCCCCTGCGGCGGCTGCCGCCAGCGCCTGCGCGAATTCGCCGCCGACGACTGCC
>CAYPDO010000529.1:0-3595 GCA_964409495.1 uncultured Bordetella sp. | reverse complement strand
CTTCGTCCTCGACGATCAGGATGCGCATGCGGGGCGGGATGATAGCCGTGCAGCCCGGCCGTGCGCGCGTGCCTGTCCGCCACCTGCGCCGCGGTGCCTGCAACCCAGCAGCCGCCGCGGCACCGGCTCGGCCGGGCCGCTGGCGGCGCCCCCTGGGGGGAAGCGGCCCTGGCCGCCTCGGGGGGGGCCTAATTGCTCTGCTTGATCAGGCGGCCCGAGGCCTGCTGAATCGGCCGCGCATTCATCGGGTACATCTTCGAGAACACGCCGATCTGGTCGTTCGAGATCGGCACCGGCTGCTGCAGCACCAGCCACAGCACGCCCTCGCTGCACGGCGGCGTGGTCAGCGAGCCCATGTAGGTGTAGTAGCGGCGGTCGGCCGGCAGCAGGTGGTTCATGTCCATCTGCACGCGTGCGCCCTGCTCCTGGCCTTTTTCCAGCGGCAGGTTGTTCCACACCGTCTGCACCAGCGGGTGGGCGCTGCCGCGGTCCAGCAGCACGGCCACCACGGCCAGGCGGCCCTCGGGATCCTTGTGCACCAGATGCGCCACCATGTCGAACTGGCGACCGTTGATGCGCTCCTCCGACGGCCGGTGGAAGTGGAACTGCACCAGGTCGTAGCGCCGCCCCGCCACCTCGATGGCATTGCCACCCTGCAGGTTGACCTGGATGGTGTGGCCGTTGTCGATCACCCCGAAGCCGGTGGCCTGGTAGTCGAACTGGATCGGCTCCAGATCCACCTTCACCCCACCGCGGATGTCGATCGGGCTCTGCCGCGTGCCGTTCGAACACTTGGCGAATTCGGGTTTCATCTGGCCCCACTTCTCGGGCGCGCCCTCGCCTGCATAGCTCCAGTGCGCGGCATGGGCATCGGCCTTGTGGCCGGCGGCAGACTTGTCGGCGCGCAGCTTCTTGAGCACATGGCCGGTGTCGCCATGGCCACCGGCGCCCTTGCCCTCGCCATGCGCGGCGTCGCCTGACTTGGACACCACGCGCACCACATAGGGGCTGGGCGCATCGGGGGCCTTGGTGGCGCCCAGCTTCTGCGCCAGCTTCTCGCGCAGCGTGTCCATCGGGTCGGCGGCCGCGGCGCCCTTGCCTGCGGCAGCGCCCTTGGCCGGCTCGCCATGGCCATCGGCGGCAGGAGCCTTGGCCGCGGGCCTGGCCTTGGGCTCGGCGCCATGCCCGCCACCATGGGCATCGGCCGCATGGGCCCCCGGCAACGCCAGCAGCAGGGCCGCGGCCAGCAGCGGCAGCGTGGGGCGGATCAGCGACGGGGAAAGCACAACGGTCATGGCACGGGCCTCGGCACGGTGGATGCGGGCCACGCCAGCCATGCAGGCAGGCAGGCAGACCCGTACCCCAGGGCTATCGGCCCGCCAGGGCCCAACTTGAGCCGCTGGCGCTCAGCCCTGCCGCGCTGCCCGAAGCGGCTGGGCGTTGCCTCGGGGGGGGGGGCAGGAACGCAGCGACTTTGGGCGCAGGCTCAGGCCGGCAGCCGGTGCACCGCCGCCCAGGCCACCAGGCCCACCGCCATCAGCGCCAGCGAGCTCATGGCCAGGCCCACGGTGGAATGCATCACCAGCGGCGCCAGCACGCCGGCCACCAGGCCATTGGCGGCGCTGCCCACGCAGGCCTGCAGCGACGAGGCCATGCCACGCCGGTCGGGTGCCATGTCCAGCACCATCAGCGTGACCACCGGCACCATCAGCGACCAGCCGAACGAATACACCGCCACCGGCAGCAGGGCCCAGGCCGGGTGGGGCGCGAAGGCCAGGTTCAGCGCCACGTTGACCAGCGAGGTGGTCACCATCACCGTGAAGCCCCAGCGGATCTGCCGCCGCGGCGGCATTCGCCCGGCCAGCCGGCCCGACAGGAAGGCGCCGCCCATGATGCCGCCGATCGACAGGGCGAAGAACCACGCGAACTGCGTGGGCCCGAGCCCCAGGTGCGTGCCCAGCCATTCGGGCGCCGACAGCACGTACAGGAACATGCCGTTGAAGGGCACGCCGCTGGCGAACACCAGCAGCACGAAGCGTGGATTGCGCAGCAGCTGCGCATAGCCGGCCAGCAGCGGCCGCGCGGCAAAGGGCTGGCGCTGGCTGAGGTGCAGTGTCTCGGGCAGCAGCCGGCCGTTCAGCACCATCAGCAGCGCGCCGATGCCGGCCAGGGCCCAGAAGATCGCATGCCAGCCGGCATGCACGAACAGCCAGCCGCCCAGCACCGGCGCGATGGCCGGCGCCACGCCGAAGAAGATGGTCACCTGCGACATCAGGCGCTGCGCCTCGTCCGGCGGGCACATGTCGCGGATGATGGCGCGCGACACCACCACGCCGGCGCCGGCCGACATGCCCTGCAGCGTGCGCCAGGCCACCAGCATGGCGATCGACTCGCTCAGCGCGCAGCCCACCGAGGCCAGCGTGAACACCGCCAGCCCCCACATCACCACCGGGCGGCGACCGAAGCTGTCGGACAGCGCGCCGTGGAACAGGTTCATCAGCGCAAAGCCGAACAGGTAGCCCGACAGCGTCTGCTGCATCTGCGCCGGCGTGGCACCCAGCGAGGCCGCGATGCCCGAGAAGGCCGGCAGATAGGTGTCAATCGAGAACGGGCCCAGCGTGCCCAGCGAGGCCATCAGCATGGCCAGTGCCCAGCGCGGGCGGCGCCACAAACGGGAAGCTTCTGGGTTCATCGGCGCCTGAAAGAATTAGTGTGAAGTGCGCCGATAGGCCGGATTCTGTGCGCCGCGCCCCGGTTGCCCGGTGCGTGGTGTGACCGCCATTCCTCTGGGCCGGGGGTCGCCCACCCGGCTCGGTGCCACCTACCCGCCAGCTCATGCGAGCCGCATGTCAGACCGCCGCGGCCTGGGGCCGCGGCCGCTTGCGCTGGCCTATTTGGTGTTGCTGCGCGCAGAGATTGCCCGTTTCACCCGAACTGAATCGGCTCGTCTCTGTTGCTCTGATCCTCACCTCGCGGTGGAGAGTCGTTAACTCCTGCGCTGCCCTGTGCAGTCCGGACCTTCCTCCAGGGCCACCTTTCGGTGATTGCCCCAGCGGCGGTCTGGCGCGCTTCACCGTGCGATTATCACGGCTGTCGCACCGACACCTCATCGCCGCACAGGAGAAACCCGCCGCCATGAACGCCGCCAACATCCTCGAGACCATCGGCCGCACGCCGCACATCCGCGTCAACCGCCTGTTCGGCGCCGGCGCCAACGTGTGGATCAAGAGCGAGCGCAGCAACCCGGGCGGTTCGATCAAGGACCGCATCGCACTGGCCATGATCGAGGACGCCGAGGCCTCGGGCGCGCTGAAGGCCGGCGGCACCATCGTCGAGCCGACCAGCGGCAACACCGGCATCGGCCTGGCCATGGTGGCCGCCGTGAAGGGCTACAAGCTGGTGCTGGTGATGCCCGACAGCATGAGCATCGAGCGCCGCCGCCTGATGCTGGCCTATGGCGCCAGCTTCGACCTCACGCCGCGCGAGAAGGGCATGAAGGGCGCCATCGCCCGCGCCCAAGAGATCGTGGCCGCCACGCCAGGCGCCTGGATGCCGCAGCAGTTCGAGAACCCGGCCAACATCGCCGTCCACGTGC
>CAYPDO010000528.1:0-3595 GCA_964409495.1 uncultured Bordetella sp. | reverse complement strand
TGCTCGCGTGGCAGGTCGGTGCGCCGCTGGCCCCCTTCGCGACGGGCGGCGCCGACGCTCTGCTGTGGTACCTGGTGCTATGGGTGCTGCCGCTGGTCACCGTGCTGCAGGCATTGCTGCGGCTTCGAGCGGTCGCGGAACACGGCGCGCCGCGAGGACTCGCCTCTCCGCTGCAGGCTGCGCGGACACATCGCGCCGGCATCCTGGCGCGGTTGTTCCTGTTTCCGCATCACGTCAATTTCCATATCGAGCATCATCTCTATCCGGCGGTTCCGCAGTACCACTTGCCGCGGCTGCATGAGGCGCTGCAACGCCGCGGCATTCTGGAAGATGCGGAGGTGCGCACCTTCGCCGAAACCTGGGCCGGGCCTGGACGAGGCACGGCGGCGCGAGTACCTGGGCCACATGGTGGATGCCGCCGAGCAGCTCACCGGCATCGTCAGCGATGTGCTGGATCTGTCGAAGATCGAGGCCGGCCACCTCGAGCTCGAGAGCATCGAGTTCGGCCTGCACGGCGTGGTCACCAGCACCTTCCGCAGCTTTGCCGCACTGGGCCGCGAGCGCGGCCTGCAGATGCACTGCCACATCGCCGACAGTGTGCCGCCGCGCGTGCGCGGCGATCCGGTGCGGCTGCGGCAGATCCTGTCGAACTACCTGTCGAACGCGCTGAAGTTCTCGCCGCACGGCGGTGTGCGCCTCGAGGTGGCGCCCGGCGCGCCGGGCCATGTGCGCTTCGTGGTGCACGACAGCGGCCCCGGCATCGCGCCAGATCTGCGCGAGCGCCTGTTCAAGCCCTTCGCGCAGGCCGACAGCTCGACCACGCGGCGCTTCGGCGGCACCGGCCTGGGGCTGTCGATCTGCCGGCTGCTGGCCCTGCGCATGGGTGGCGAGGTGGGGGTGGACAGCAATGGCAGCCACGGTAGCCGCTTCTGGGCCGAGCTGCCGCTGCCGCAGGCCGCCGCAGGCGACGACGACGAGGCGCGGGCCGAACAGGCCGCGCCGCTGCTTGGCGGCCGGCGCATCCTGGTGGCCGAGGACAACCCGGTGAACATGCTGATCGTTGGCGCCATGCTGCGACGCCTGGGTGCCGAGGTGCTGGAGGCCGACGATGGCGAGGCCGCCGTGACGCTGGCACGCCAGCATGCCGACTGCCTGGACGCGGTGCTGATGGACCTGCACATGCCGGGTCTGGACGGCCTGGCGGCCACGCGTGCGCTGCGCGCCGAGCCCTGCACCGCCGGGCTGCCGGTGATCGCGCTGTCCGCCGCGGGGCTCGACCATGAGCGCCGCCAGGCGGTGGCCGCCGGCATGAACGGCTTCGTGGCCAAGCCGGTGGTCGAGGCCGAGCTGCTGCGTGCGCTGCTGCCACTGCAGGCCCGCGACGAGCCGGCCATGCGCAACGCGCCCGCGGCGCCCTGAGCCGCGGCCGGCCCGCGCCGCCACGCGGTGCCGGCACGCCGCACCCTGGGCCTGGCGCAGCACCGGCCGGCCGACGGGCCCGCAAGCACGTGCCGGCCGCGCCGCGGTGCGCGGCTGCCGCAGAATCGCTGCCATGCACTTCGATCTGGTTGATCTCCGCCTGATGGTCCGCGTGGCCGAATCCAACAGTCTCACCCGTGGCGCCGAAAGCAGCCACATGTCGCTGCCTGCGGCCAGCACGCGCATCAAGAACCTGGAAGAGAGTATCGGCGCCAAGCTGCTGTACCGCACCAGCCAGGGCGTGACGCTGACGCCGCCGGGCCAGGCCTTCGTGCACCACGCGCGCCAGGTGCTGGGCCAGATCGAGCACCTGCGCGGCGACATGCAGGAGTACGCCAAGGGCATCAAGGGCCATCTGCGGGTGTTTGCCAACACCACGGCGCTGGGCGAGTTCCTGCCGCCGGTGCTGCGCAGCTACCTGCGCACCCATCCCGACGTGAACATCGATCTGCGTGAACGCCTCAGCCACGACATCGTGCGCGCGGTCAGCGAGGGCCAGACCGACATCGGCATCGTGGCCGGCCATGTGCGCACCGAGAACCTGCAGACCATCGCCTACCGCAAGGACCGCCTGGTGCTGGTGGTGCCGGCCGGCCATGCGCTGGCCGAGGCGCTGCATGCCGAGGGCGTGGCGTTTGCGCAGACCCTGGACCTCGACCACATCGGCCTGCACGAGAGCAGCGCCATCCATGCCTTTTTGCGCCAGGTGTGCGATGGCCTTCACCGCAGCCTGCGCCTGCGCATCCAGGTGGGCAACTTCGAGGCGGCCTGCCGCATGATCGAGGCTGCGGTGGGCGTGGGCATCCTGCCCGAATCGGCGGCGCGCCGGCATGCGCATGCCATGGCCATCCGCATCGTGCCGCTCAGCGACGACTGGGCCGTGCGCGCCATGCATGTGTGCGTGCGCAGCCTCGACGCGCTGCCGATGTTCGCGCGCGACCTGGTCGACCTGCTGGTGGCCGATGCCGCGCAGCCGGCGGGCTCCGGCGGGCGTTGATCGGGCGCGGGCCGGTGGTGCTCAGCGGCCGCCGAGCGCCGGGCGCCGGCGCAGCCCCAGCAGCGCGCACAGCGCCAGTGCGCTGAGCAGCAGGCTGCCCGGCTCGGGCACGCTGTAGACCAGCAGGCCCGATTCGCGGTAGTTGTCGCTGCCGGTGGCGGCGGGGTCGAAATCCACGAAGGCCAGGCCGTAGCCGCGCACGTCGGCAAACAGCCCGCTGCCGCCGGTGATGCTGTAGTCCAGGCTGAACTGGCCACCGCTGCTGAGGATGGCGGCGTCGCTGACCGTGCCGCTCACCAGGCCTTCCAGCGTGGAGCCCAGATCGGTGGTGGTGAAGCTGAACTGGCCGCTCAGCTGGCCGGTCAGGTTGTCCAGCGTGAACAGCACCGTGCTCACCGCGGCCACGGGCAGGCTGCTGGCCGGATCGAGCAGGCCGTCGAGGCTGCCCACCCAGCCACCGCTGCCGGCGGCGGCGTCGAACACCGACACATTGCCCTGGCCGCTGAACGGCGCGAACTGCAGCACCGGTGCGGCCTGCGCCGGTGCGATGGCCAGCAGGCTGGTGGACAGCAGCAGGCCGGTGGCCAGTGCGGTGGCGGCGCGCACGGTGGGCGTGCGCAGCGGGGCGTTGGAACAGGTCATGGCATCTCCGTGGTCAGGGCGGGTGTGCGTGCTACGCGGCCGGTGGCGTGCTGGATGCAGCGCCGGGGGGGCCCGGCCTGCGGGCCCCCCTAGTTACTGGGGAATCGGCGCGGCAGCGCATCCGCGCCGGGCCGGGCCTCGTAAGCAGCGCAGCCGCATCGCAACCCGCGTCGGCCCATTCCGGAGGACATCCCACCATGCACCGCACGAGCTTCCACGCGCCGCGCACCACGCGCGCGCCGCACCTGCCCCACCGCCTGGCCCATGCCGCCTGGCTGGCCACCGCCATGGCGCTGGCGGCGCCAGGCCTGGCCCAGGCCTCCAGCCACCGCGAGGCCCCGTTCATCACCACCTCGCCCAAGCTGGATGGCACCGATTTCTACATGTTCCGCAGCTATGAGCCCGGCCGCAGCGGCTATGTCACGCTGATCGCCAACTACCAGCCGCTGCAGGACGCCTACGGCGGCCCCAACTACT
>CAYPDO010000527.1:1612-3601 GCA_964409495.1 uncultured Bordetella sp. | reverse complement strand
GCCCACCAGATGATCGCCAAGCTGCCCGCGAACGTCGAACTCGACGACCTGATCCAGGTCGGCATGATCGGCCTGGCCGACGCGCTGTCGCGCTTCGACGAGGCGCAGGGTGTGCAGTTCGAGACCTTCGCGACGCAGCGGATCCGCGGCGCGATGCTCGACGAGCTGCGCGGCAACGACTACCTCTCGCGCGGCACGCGCAAGCAGCAGCGCTCGATCGAGAGCGCGGTGCACAAGCTCGAGCAGAAGCTCGGCCGCGCGCCGGCCGAGAGCGAGATCGCGCGCGAGATGGGGCTCAGCCTGACCGAGTACCAGGAACTGCTCGGCAAGGTGCGCGGCACGCAGCTGGTCTACCTGGAGGACATGTCCGGCGACGACGGCGACAACGACTACCTCGACCGCCACGTCGCCGACGAGCAGGCCAACCCGCTCGCACAGCTGCAGGACCACCGCATGCGCGAGGCGCTGGTGGAGGCCATCAAGAACCTGCCCGAGCGCGAGCAGTACGTGATGAGCATGTACTACGAGCACGACATGAATCTCAAGGAGATCGCTGCCGTGCTCAAGGTGACCGAAAGCCGGGTGTGCCAGCTGCACAGCCAGAGCATCGCGCGCCTGCGCGCACGCCTGCGCACCTGGTAAGCCAGCGCCGCCGGGCCGCGCCCTGGTGGCTGGCGGCATGAACAATGCACGCAGGCGGCATCAAGACTTCCCCACGCTGATCGATAACCCGGCAGTCATGTCTGCCGAGAGGAATCCTGATCATGCGTGAACTGAGCATTCGCCAGCGCCTGGTGGCGCTGGCGGCCACGGGTGCCGTGCTGGCGAGCCTCATCGGCGGCGTGGGCCTGGCCGGCCTGTCGGGGGCCATCCGCGACAGCAGCCTGCTGGAAGACAGCGCCGTGGCCGTGCGTGCGGTGATGAACGCCGACATGAAGCACGACAACCTGCGCAGCGAGATCATGCGCGCGGGGATGGCCGCGGCCGCCGGCGACAGCGCGGCACTGGACGCCGTCGACAAGGCCGTGGCCAGCGATGCCCGCGATCTGCTCGACAGCGTGGCCACCGCCGCGCAGCGTGCACCGTCGGCCGAATCACGCCAGGCCGCCGAGGCTGCGCGCGAGCCGGCGCGTCTGTACCAGAGCGCCGCGCTGGCGGCGCTGGCACAGATCCGCCGCACACCCCAGCAGGCCGCGCAGGCCATCGCCGGCTTCGACGAGTCCTTCCGTCAGCTGGAGCAGGCCCTGGCCAGCGCCGGAGACCGCATCGAGCAGGCCGCCGCGGCGCAGGCCGAGCATACCCATGCCGCGCAGTCGCGCGCGTTGGCCGTCATGGGCTGGACCTTTGGTGCCGGCCTGGTGGCGATGCTGGCGCTGTCGGTCTGGGCCATTGGCTCGATCATGCGGCCGCTGCAGCAGCTGCGCGGCGCGGTGCAGCAGCTGGCCGAGGGCGATGCCGACCTGACCCGCCGGCTGCCCGCCGCGGCGGCCGAGTTTGGCGAGGTGTCTGCCGGCTTCAACCGCTTCGTGGCCCGCGTGGGCGAGGTGGTGCAGCAGGTGCAGGGCGCGGCGCGCGAGGTGTCGGTGACCAGCGAGCAGATCGCCCGCGGCAACCAGGACCTGAGCGCCCGCACCGAAGAAACCGCGGCCGGCCTGCAGCAGGCCGTGGCCAGCATGGGCCAGATCGACAGCCAGGTGCGCGATGGCGCCGACGCCGCGCGCGAAGCCAGTGCGCTGGCCAGCGAGGCCAGCGAGGTGGCCCAGCGCGGCGGCGAGGCCGTGGGCCGCGTGATCAGCACCATGGAGGGCATCAACGCGGCCTCGCGCAAGATCAGCGACATCATCGGCGTGATCGACGGCATTGCCTTCCAGACCAACATCCTGGCGCTGAACGCGGCCGTGGAGGCGGCGCGTGCCGGCGAGCAGGGCCGCGGCTTTGCCGTGGTGGCCAGCGAGGTGCGCAACCTGGCCGGCCGCAGTGCCGAGGCGG
>CAYPDO010000527.1:0-1602 GCA_964409495.1 uncultured Bordetella sp. | reverse complement strand
CAAGGGCCTGATCGCGCACAGCGTGGAGATGGTCACCGCCGGCAGCAGCCATGTGCAGGACGCCGGCAACACCATGCAGCGCATCGTGGCCAGCGTGGACCAGGTGGCGACGGTGATCGACCGCATCAGCCAGTCTGGCGCCGAGCAGACGGCCGGCATCGGCGAGATGGACCACACCGTGCGTGAGCTGGACCGCAGCACCCAGCAGAACGCCGCCCTGGTGGAGCAGACCGCGGCCGCCGCCCGGCAGATGGCCGCCCAGGCCGGCCTGCTGGCGCACACCGTGGGCGTGTTCCGCACCGGCTCAGCCGGCTGACACCCGCCCCCGCGGCAGCCGCGCCGACAGCGCGGCCAGCGCCGAGTCCACGCGCGCCTCGCCCAGCCCCTGCACCCGCTGCCAGGGCAGGGCGTGCGCATCGAGCAGGGCCCGCAGACGCGCATCCACCGGCTGGCGCACCTGCGGGCCGTCGCGCTGCAGGCCGTCGGGCTGCCAGGCGATGTCCAGCGCGGTGAGCAGCGTGGCCCCGCAGCCCCGGTGCAGGGCCACGGCCATCGCGTCCAGGCTGTGGTCGCCGAACACCTGCTGGCTGTAGACGGCGGTCATCAGCGCCGTGGTGTCGGCCACCACGATGTCGTGCGTGGCCAGCGCCGCGGCGATGCGCGCATGCTGCTCGGTGGCGATGGCCGCCTGCTCGTCGGCACGCGGTGTGCGGCCATGGGCATGGCACCACTCGCGCAGCCACTCGCCCACCCAGGTGCAGCGCTGCCCGCTCAGCGCCGCCAGCCGCGGCACCAGGGCCTGCGCCAGCGCCGTCTTGCCGGTGCTCTCGGCCCCCAGGATGCCGATCACCAGGCCGTGCGCGCGGGCTGTGGCGGCCGTCATGCGGAGGTGCTCATGCGGCAGGGCCCGGGTCGCCGGCCTCAGGCCGCGGCGGCCGGGCGCGCCGGCCCGGCCAGCGCCGCCCAGGCCTTCCAGCCCCACAGCGCCATCAGCGCGAACAGCGCGTACAGGCCCACGGTGAGCCACAGGCCCTTGACCGCAAACAGGCCGATGCTCACCAGGTTCACCGCCACCCAGGTGGGCCAGTTCTCCAGCCACTTGCGCGCCAGCAGCCAGGTGCCGGCCAGGCTGCCCACGGTGGGCAGGGCGTCGAGCCAGGGCACGTCGGAATCGGTGGCGTGGTCAAGCAGCAGGGCCAGCAGCGGCCACGCGGCCAGGGTCAGCACGGCCAGGCGCATCAGGCCGGCGCGGCCCAGGCGGCGCACCACCAAGGGCGCGCCATCGGCGCCGGTGCCGCGCAGCCATTGCCACCAGCCCCACAGCGCCGCGGCGATGAACACGCCCTGCAGCGCCGCCTCGCCATACAGCCGGCTGCGTGCGAACAGCCAGGCATACAGCGCCGAGCTGGCGATGGCCAGCGGCCAGCCCAGCGGGTTGACGCGGGCGTTGCACACCACCATCCACAGCGACAGCACGCAGGCCAGCAGCTCCAGCCCGGTGATCGGGCTGCCGCCGGGCGCGGCCAGCGGCCGCAGCAGCAGGTCGGTGAGGGCGCTCAGCAGGTCTGCGCTCAAGTCTTGGTCATTTCAGGGGCCGGCCCG
>CAYPDO010000526.1:0-3608 GCA_964409495.1 uncultured Bordetella sp. | reverse complement strand
ACAACTTCTTCGAGCTGGGCGGGCACTCGCTGCTGGCCGTGCAGCTGATCTCGCGCATGCGTGATGCGCTGGGCCTGGCGCCGTCGCTGGACCAGCTGTTCACGCAGCCCACGCTGGCCGATTTTGCGGCCGGCCTGGACCCGGCAGGCGGCCAGGACCTGCGCCCCATCCCGCCCCGACCGCAGGACGCATCACCGGCCGTGCTGTCGTTCGCACAGCAACGCCTGTGGTTCCTGACCCAGCTGGACGAGCGCATCAGCGCGGCCTATCACATCGCGGGCGGTGTGCGTCTGCGCGGCATGCTCAACGAGGCGGCGCTGCAGGCCGCGCTGAACCGCGTGCTGGCGCGCCACGACAGCCTGCGCACCCGCATGGCCACGGTGCAGGGGCAAGCCGTGGCGGTGATCGCGCCGCAGGCCACGCTGAACCTGGTGCGCCAGGATCTGCGCGGCGCGGCCGATGCCGAACAGCAGCTGCAGGCCCTGGCCGATGCCGAGGCCGCCGCGCCCTTCGATCTGGCCCAGGGCCCGCTGATCCGCGGCCGCCTGCTGGGCCTGGCCGACGACGAGCAGGTGCTGCTGCTGACCATGCACCACATCGTGTCCGATGGCTGGTCGATGGCGGTGTTGATCAACGAGCTCAGTGCGTTGTACGCAGCCTTTGACCGCGGCCTGCCCGATCCGCTGCCGGCCCTGGCCATCGGTTATGCCGACTACGCCCATTGGCAGCGCCAGCGGCTGGACGGGCCGCAGCTGCAGCAGCAGCTGGCCTTCTGGACCGGGCATCTGCAAGGCGCCCCGGCGCTGCTGAGCCTGCCCACCGACCGGCCGCGCCCGCCGGTGCAATCCACCGAGGGCGCCAGCCTGTCCTTCGCGCTGGATGCCGACCTGAGCGCCGGGCTGAAGGCGCTGGCGCAACGGCATGGCTGCACGCTGTTCATGACGCTGCTGGGGGCCTGGGCGGTGCTGCTGTCCAGGCTGTCGGCGCAGACCGATGTGGTCGTCGGCACGCCGGTGGCCAACCGTTCACGGGCCGAACTGGAGCCGCTGATCGGCCTGTTCGTCAACACGCTGGCACTGCGCGTCCGGCTCGACGAAGCCCCCACGGTGAGCGCGCTGCTGGCCCAGGTGCGCCAGACCCTGCTGGCGGCACAGGCCCATCAGGATCTGCCCTTCGAGCAGGTGGTGGAAGCCCTGCAGCCCAGCCGCAGCCTGGCGCACAGCGCGGTGTTCCAGAGCATGTTTGCCTGGCAGAACACGCCGCAGGGCGACCTGACGCTGCCGGGCCTGCAGATGAGCCCGGTGACGGCCGAGCGCCACACCGCCCAGTTCGATCTGGAACTGGCGATGTTCGAGGCCGGCGAGCAGCTGGTGGGCAGCATCACCTACGCCCAGGCGCTGTTTGACCGCAGCACCATCGCGCGCTGGGCCGACTGCTGGCAAACCCTGCTGCGCGGCCTGGTGGCCGGCGACGCCTTGCGCGTCGACCAACTGCCGGTGCTGCCGCCGGCGCAGGCGCTGCAGCTGCAGGCCTTCAACGCCACGGCCCAGGCCGTACCGGCGGGGCTGTGCATCCAGCAGCTGTTCGAGCAGCAGGTCGCTGCGCAGCCCGATGCGCTGGCCGTGCGCTTCCAGCACCAGCAGCTCAGCTACGCCCAGCTCAATGCCCGTGCCAACAGCCTGGCGCGCCAGCTGCAGGCCCTGGGCGTGCAGCCGGGCCGCCGCGTGGCGCTGCTGCTGCCGCGTGGCGTGGACATGCTGGTGGCCGTGCTGGCCGTGCTGAAGGCAGGCGGCGCCTATGTGCCGATGGATGCCATGCAGCCGCGCCAGCGGCTGGCGCGGCTGCTGGCCGACTGCCAGCCGTCGCTGCTGCTCTCGGTGCGCGCACTGCAGCTGCAGTTGCCGGAAACCACGCCCGCGCTGCTGTGGCTGGATGACGCGCCGTCGCAGGACTGGCCCACGCACGATCTGCCGGTGGCCAGCCTGGGCCTCACGCCGGAACATCCGGCCTATGTGATCTACACCTCCGGCTCCACCGGCCAGCCCAAGGGTGTGGTGGTGGGCCACGCCCAGGTCATCAACCTGTGGGCGGGGCTGGAGCAGGGCATCTACCGCGCGCACCCGCAGTGCCGCCACATCGGCCTGAACGCGGCGCTGCACTTCGACGCCTCGGTGCAGCAATGGGTGCAGCTGCTGTCGGGCCGCAGCCTCAGCATCCTGCCCGACGCGGTGCGCCTGGATCCGGCCGCCTTGCTGGGCATGCTGGCCGACGAGGGCATCCAGGGCCTGGATTGCACCCCGTCGCAGCTGGAGCTGATGGTGCAGGCCGGCCTGCTGGCGCCGCAGCGCCATGGCACACGCCTGGTGCTGGTGGGGGGCGAGGCCATCCGGCCCGAGCTCTGGCAACGCCTGGCGGCGGCCACGCACATGCGCTTTGTCAACGTCTACGGCCCCACCGAGTGCACGGTGGATGCCACTTTTGGCGAGGTGCTGCCCGGCCAGGCGCCGCACATCGGCAAGCCGCTGGGCAATGTGCAGATCCACATCCTGGATGGCCGTTTGCAGCCGCAGCCGCTGGGCGTGCCCGGCGAGATCTGCATTGCCGGCGCCGGCCTGGCCCAGGCTTACCTGAACCAGCCTGAACTGACCCAGCAGGCCTTCGTGACGCATGCGGTGGGCAACGCACCGGCGGTGCGCCTGTACAAGACCGGCGACCTGGGCCGCTGGCTGCCCGATGGCCGCCTGGAGTACCTGGGCCGCCATGACTTCCAGGTGAAGATCCGCGGGTTCCGCATCGAGCTGGGCGAGATCGAATCCCGGCTGGCCAGCTGCCCGGGCGTGGACGACGTGGTGGTGCTGGCGCGAACGCCTGCCGGGCAAGACGCAGCCCAGCTGGTGGCCTACATCCGGGGCCAGGCCACGGTGGCGCAGCTCCGCGAGCATGCCCGCAACGGCCTGCCGGCCTACATGGTGCCGGCGGCCTTCGTGGTGCTGGCGCAGTGGCCGCTCAATGCCAATGGCAAGCTCGACCGCCAGGCCCTGCCGGCGCCGACGCCTGAGGCCTATGCGCAGCAGGGTTACGCGGCGCCGCAAGGCGAGGTCGAGCAGGCCCTGGCCACGCTGTGGGCCGAGCTGCTGGGCGTGCCGCAGGTCGGCCGCCATGACAACTTCTTCGAGCTGGGCGGCCACTCGCTGCTGGCCGTGAGCCTGATCGAGCGCATGCGCCAGGCGGGCCTGCAGGCCGACGTGCGCGCGCTGTTTGCCGCGGGCAGCCTGGCCGAGCTGGCGCAATCGGTGGGTGGCGAGAGCCATGCCGTCGTCGTGCCACCGAACCTGATCCCGGCCGATGCGGCCGAGATCCGTCCGGAGATGCTCACGCTGGTGAGCCTGAGCCAGGCCGAGATCGACACGATCGTGGCCCAGGTGCCCGGTGGCGCGGCCAATGTGCAGGACATCTACCCGCTGGCCCCGCTGCAGGAAGGCATCCTGTTCCACCACCTGATGGCCGAGCAGGGCGACCCGTACCTGCTGCCCAGCCTGTACGGCTTTGCCAACCGCGAGGCGGTGGAGCGTTTTGTGCAGACCGTGCAGGTGGTCATCAACCGCCAC
>CAYPDO010000525.1:2637-3613 GCA_964409495.1 uncultured Bordetella sp. | reverse complement strand
CGGCGCCGCGGTCCAGCGGCACGCGCAGCACGGCCTTCACGCCCTTCACCTGGCGCGCTGCGCTGTCGTCGAGCCGGGCCACTCTGGCGCCGAACACCGGCGGGCGCGCCACCACGGCGGTGAGCTGGCCGGGCAGCTGCACGTCGATGCCGAAGGCCTGGCGGCCGCTGCTCTTGGCCTGGGCGTCCAGCCGCGTGGTGGGCTGGCCGATCAGGCGAAACTGCTTCGGGTCCTTCAGTGTCACCGTGGCCGGCACCGGCTGGCGCGCGGCGTCGGCCGCCAGCGCGCCATAGCCGGCGCGGCGGCCGTCACGGGCGATCACCACACCGGCCTCGGTGCGCAGCGTGGCCACGTCCACCTGCCAGCGCTGGGCGGCGGCGGCCAGCAGCATGGCGCGTGCGCGGGCGCCCAGTTCGCGGTACTGCTGGAAGCTGTGCTTGATGGAATTCGAGCCGCCGGTGAGGTGCATGCCGAAGCGCGGGTCGGCATAGGCCGGGTCATTGCTGCCATGGCGGCTGCGCACCAGCGCCCAGTCGGCATCCAGCTCTTCGGCCAGCACCATGGGCAGCGCGGTGTGCACGCCCTGGCCGAAATCCAGCCGGTTGATGGTGACCGTCACCAGGCCATCGGCATCGATCTGCACGAAGGCGGCGGGCTGCTCGGTGGGCTTGAGCCCGGCGGGGGCGGCGGCGACCTGGGCCTGCGCGTCGGCCGGGGCCAGCAGCGGCAGCACGCCCAACGCCAGGCCGGTGCCGCCGGCCAGCTTCAGGAAGCTGCGGCGCGGCAGCGGTGCCAGATCGGTCGGGGTGCCAGCGGCGGCGCGCTGGCGGCGGCGCAGCGCGGGCGGCAGTTCGGCGCGCAGGGCCTCGGGCAGGTCGAATGCGTGGTCGGGGAAGTTCATCGCAGGCTCCTCGTCAGGCCAGCGCGCGCGCGGCCAGCGCCCGGTGCTGCTGCTTGACGAGGTGGCGGCGCATCT
>CAYPDO010000525.1:0-2627 GCA_964409495.1 uncultured Bordetella sp. | reverse complement strand
GTGCCGCAGCGGCACAGGTGTCCGGCCATCGCGGCGTCGATCTCGTCGGCGCTGGGCTGGCGGCCACGCGGCAGGGATTTCAGGATCGCCGTGGCGCTCATGATCTGGCCGCTCTGGCAGTAGCCGCACTGGGCCACGTCGTGCTTCACCCAGGCCTCGTGCACGGCACGGCCGACGCGGTCGTCACCGCCGGTGACGGCCTCGATGGTGGTGATGGGCTGGCCGGCGGCGGCCGAGATCGGCGTCACGCAGGAGCGGATGGCCTGCCCGCCCAGGTGCACGGTGCAGGCCCCGCACTGCGCGGCGCCGCAGCCGAACTTGGTGCCGGACAGGCCCAGCGTGTCACGCAGGGCCCACAGAATGGGCGTGGCGGGGTCGAGATCGACCGAGCGGGTGCGGCCGTTGACGTTCAAGGGGGTCATGGCGGATTTCGGGCAAGCTGACAGACGGTGGGCCCGCAGCGGCGCAGCACCGGCGGGGGCAGATCGGCAGTGTCACCAGCCGGCTCGGCCGCGGGTGGCCGAAAACTGCGCGATGCTTGCCTGAATCTCTGGCGGCCACCGGCTTCGGGCAAGCCGCCTTAGCATCGCGGCATGCACCGTGGTTCATCGATCCCGCTGCCGCCTGCCGGGCCCGCGCCCGGCCCTGGCACGCAGGCGCTGGCCGGCCTGCGCGCACGCCTTGCGCAGGCGCTGCAGGCCGCTGCGCCGGCCAGCGGCCTGTACCCGCACCCACAGCTCGACGGCGTGGTGACCTTCACCACCGATGCCCCCGGCGGCCTGCTGTGCGGCATCTACGAGCCCAGCGTGGCGCTCATCGTGCAGGGCCGCAAGCGCGTGATGCTGGGCGACGAGACGCTGGAGTACGACCCCTCGCACTACCTGCTGTCCACGATGGACCTGCCGGCCACCTCGGCCATCCTCGAGGCCTCGCCCGAGCGGCCGTATGCGTCGCTGGCGCTGCGGCTGGATCTGCGCGAGATGGCTGCGCTGATGATCGAGGGCGCGCCCACGGCCGGTGCGCCGGCCGATGCGCCCGGCGCCGGCCCGGTGCCGCAGGCTCGCGACACCGGCGATGGCCGGGCCATGGCCACCGGCCGCGTCGACGCCGCGCTGCTCGACGCCTTCTGCCGCCTGCTCGAGCTGCCGCAGCGCCCCGAGGCCATGCCCCTGCTCGAGCCCCTGGTGCGGCGCGAGATCCACATCCTGCTGCTCACCGGCGAACAGGGCTGGCGCCTGCGCCGGCTGGTGCAACGCGGTGCGCAAACCCACCCGGTGGCGCGCGCGGTGCGCGTGCTGCGCGCGCGCTTCCACGAGCCGCTGCGCGTGGACGATCTGGCGCGCGAGGCCAGCATGAGCGTGTCCACCTTCCACCACCACTTCAAGGCCCTCACCGCGATGAGCCCGCTGCAGTACCAGAAGCTGCTGCGCCTGACCGAGGCCCGCCGCCTGATGCTGGCCGACAAGGTAGAGGCCGCCACCGCGGCCTACCGCGTGGGCTACGAGAGCCCCTCGCAGTTCAGCCGCGAGTACAGCCGGCTGTTCGGCGCCCCGCCGATGCGCGACATCGCGGTGCTGCGCGGCGCGGCCTGAGCCCGCGGCACCGGCGCCCGGCCAGGTGCCCCGGTAGAATCGGGCCCTTCCTCCACAGCCCCTGGCTCTACACCATGCACTGCTGTGTTTCCCGGCGCCACGCGTCGGTGGCGGCGCTGTCCGCCTTGTTCATCGGCCTGCCGGCCAGCGCGCAGATGGCGCGCAACTTTCCGGCCACCGCACTGCGCGGCACGCTGCAGATCACCCAGCCGCCCGAAGCCCTGCTCAACGGCCAGGCCGCGCGCCTGGCCCCCGGCGGGCGCATCCGTGACATGCAGAACATGCAGCAGCTCTCGGGCCGCCTGGCCGGCGAGAAGCTGGCGGTGCACTACACGCTGGAACCGGGCACCGGCCTGGTGAAGGACGTGTGGATCCTGCGCCCCGACGAGCTGGCGAAGAAACCCTGGCCCAGCACACCGGACGAGGCCGCCAGGTGGACCTTCGATCCCCTCGCCCAGACCTGGACCAAGCCCTAGTTCCCCACAAGGCGCCCTTGGCGCGTCTGCCCACGGGGCGCCGCCAGCGGGCCGGCAACGCCGGTTGCGCGGCGGCCGCCGGCTTCCCCCTGTTGCCTGCCACGCGGTTGCTGCCCGGCCGCATCGAGAATTGACATGAGCACTGCCAAGAAGGTCTACATCCGCAGCTTCGGCTGCCAGATGAACGAATACGACGCCGACAAGATGGCCGACGTGATGCGCGCGGCCGAAGGCTACGAGCCCACCAGCGATCCCGAGCAGGCCGACCTGATCCTGTTCAACACCTGCTCGATCCGCGAGAAGGCGCAGGAGAAGGTGTTCTCCGACCTCGGCCGCGTCAAGCACCTGAAGGCCAAGGGCGTGATGATCGGCGTGGGCGGCTGCGTGGCCAGCCAGGAGGGCGCGGCCATCATCGAGCGCGCGCCCTATGTCGACGTGGTGTTCGGCCCGCAGACCCTGCACCGCCTGCCCGAGCTGCTGCAGCGCCGGCGCGATGCCGCGCGGCCGCAGGTGGACATCAGCTTCCCCGAGATCGAGAAGTTCGACCACCTGCCGCCGG
>CAYPDO010000524.1:0-3617 GCA_964409495.1 uncultured Bordetella sp. | reverse complement strand
CTCGTCGAGCTTGTGGCTGATGTAGAGGATGGCGCAGCCCTCGGCCGCCAGCTGGCGCAGCGTGATGAACAGGCTTTGCACCGCCTGCGGCGTGAGCACCGAGGTGGGCTCGTCCAGGATCAGCAGCTGCGGCCGCGCCAGCAGCGCGCGCACGATCTCCACGCGCTGGCGCTCGCCCACGCTCAGGGAATGCACCGGGCGCAGCGGGTCCACCTCGAGCCGGTAGTCGCGCGAGACGCGGCGGATGCGCTCGGTCACCTCGGCCAGCGGCAGCGCCCTGTCCAGGCCCAGCCACACGTTCTCGGCCGCGGTGAGGGTGTCGAACAGCGAGAAGTGCTGGAACACCATCGCGATGCCCAGCGCGCGCGCGGCCTGCGGGTTGGCAATCTGCACCGGCTGGCCGTTCCACAGCAGCTGGCCGGCATCGGGCCGCACCGCGCCGTAGACGATCTTCATCAGCGTGCTCTTGCCGGCGCCGTTCTCGCCCAGCAGCGCATGGATCTGGCCCGGCGCCACGGCCAGGCTCACGTCGTCATTCGCGCGCACCGCCGGGTATTGCTTGGTGATGCCGCGCAGCGCAAGCCGCGGTGGCAGGCGCGGCGGCCCGGCGGCAGGCAGGCCGGCAATACCGTTGGAAGCGTCGGGCGGCATCGGCAGGATTTTGCGGTGTCGGGGCGGGGGTCAGCCGGCGGCCCGGGCGTGCAGGCAGCGGCCGGCCACGCGGGCCTCGACCAGGTTGCGCTCGTCGCCCAGCGTCAGCCAGGCGAACACGCGCTCGTGCAGCGCCGCCACCGGCGCATCGGGCCGCTGCGCAAGTTCATCACGCCGCCGCGCCACCGGGCCCTGGGCCCAGTCCCACAGGCACACATCGGCCAGCAGGCCGGGCTCGAGGCGGCCGATCTCATGGCCCAGGCGCAGCCCTTCAGCCGCGCCACGCGTGGCGCCATGCAGCAGCGCCCAGGCCGTGACACGCTGGCCGGCCAGGGCCTGCACCTTGTAGCCATCGGCCAGCGTGCGCAGCGGGCACAGCGCGGTGCCCCCCCCCACGTCGCTGGCCAGGCTCACGCCCACGCCGGCCGAGCGCGCCTGCGCCCAGCCGAACAGGCCGCTGCCCAGGAACAGGTTGCTGCTGGGGCAGAAGGCGATCTGCGCGCCGGCATCGGCCATCTGATGGCGATCCACGTCATCGAGCCAGATGCCGTGGGCCAGCACGGCGCGCTCGGTCAGCAGGCCGTGGCGGGCATACACCCCGAGGTAGCTGCGGTCGTGCGGAAACAGCTCGGCCACCCAGGCCACCTCGGCGCGGTTCTCGGCCACATGGGTCTGCAGGTACAGGCCCGGGTGGCGCGCCAGCAGGCGCCCGGCCATGGCCAGCTGGGCCTCGCTGCTGGTGGCGGCAAAACGTGGCGTCACCGCATAGGCCAGCCGGCCCTGGCCGTGCCAGCGGGCGATCAGCGCCTCGCAATCGGCCTCGGCCTGCACCACGTCGTCGCGCAGGTTCTCGGGCGCATGGCGGTCCATCAGCACTTTGCCGGTGATCAGGCGCATGCCGCGCGTGTGCGCACCGGCCAGCAGCGCCTCGGCACTGATGCGGTGCACCGTGGCAAACACCACGGCGCTGGTGGTGCCATGGGCCAGCAGCGCATCGAGAAAGCGCTCGGCGCCGGCCTGGGCCACCGCGGGGTCGGCATACGCCGCCTCGGCCGGAAAGGTGTAGGTGGCCAGCCAGTCGAGCAGCTCGGTGCCCCAGGAGGCGATCACGTCCAGCTGCGGCGCATGCACATGGCTGTCGATGAAGCCCGGCAGCAGCAGGCGGCCGCGGTGGTCCAGCTTCAGCCAGTCATCGCCCGGCGCTTCGGGCTGCACGGCGGCAATGCGGCCCCGCGCGTCGATCAGCAGCCAGTGGTCGGGGCGCCAGCGCACGGCCGCGCTGGCACGCTCGTCCAGGCCGGGGTCGGCGGTGAAATCCAGCAGGTCGGCGCAGATCGCGGTGGGGGTCATGCAATGGGGCTTGAAACCAGGCCGGCAGCAGGCCAGAAACCTGACGCCTTGGCCAGGAATGGTAAGTGCTATCGTGAAAGCGACCCCGCCTTGCCGTGGCCTCCAGGCTGCCGTCTCCGATGCCCGATTCCACCCCTGCAGCAACTTCCGGTCCTGCCGAAGCCGCCTCGCGGCCGATCCGCTTCGTGCACCGCGGCGCGGTGCAATCGGTGAGCGGCCTGCCGGCTACCACCACGGTCTTGGGCTGGTTGCGCGAGCAGCAGCGCCTCACCGGCACCAAGGAAGGCTGCAACGAGGGAGATTGCGGTGCCTGCACGGTGCTGGTGGGCGAGCTGGATGCGGCCGGCGCCGTGCGCTTCAAGCCGGTGAACAGCTGCATCCAGTGGCTGCCGGCACTCGATGGCAAGGCGCTGCTGACGGTGGAAGACCTGGGCGGCGCCCACCCGGTGCAGCGTGCCATGGTGGCCTGCCACGGCTCGCAATGCGGCTTCTGCACGCCGGGCTTCGTGATGTCGCTGGCCGGCACGGCCGAGCGCTGCGCCGCCAGCGCGCAGGTGCCCAGCCGCGCGCAGATCGCCGACGACCTGTCGGGCAACCTGTGCCGCTGCACCGGCTACCGGCCGATCCTCGATGCCGGCGAGCAGGCGCTGGCCGATCCCGCCGCCCTGCCCCGCCTGGCCACGCCCGCGCTGGCCGCGCAGCTGCGCGCGCTGCAGGCCGATGCGCCGCTGCAGCTGCCGGGCGATGGCGCGCTTGACCCGGCCTTCCACGCGCCCAAGACCCTGGATCAACTGGCCGCGCTGCGCGAGGCCCATCCCCAGGCCACGCTGCTGGCCGGCTGCACCGACATCGGCCTGTGGCTGAACAAGCAGTTCCGCCCCTTCGAGCGGGTGATCGCGCTGGGCGCGGTGGCCGGGCTGCAGGCCATCCAGGTGGCCGATGGCCAGTTGCACATCGGCGCCGGGGCCTCGCTGCAGGCCGCCTGGGACGCGCTGGCGCAGCACTGGCCGGCCAGCACCGAGATGGGCCGGCGCTTCGCCTCGCGCCCGGTGCGCGAGGCCGGCACGCTGGGCGGCAACATCGCCAACGGCTCGCCCATCGGTGATGGCGCGCCGGTGTTGATGGCACTGGGCGCCACGCTCACGCTGCGCCGCGGCGGGTCCGCCCGCACGCTGGCACTGGACGATTTCTACCTGGGCTACATGCGCAACGCACTGCAGCCCGGCGAGTTCATCGAGGCCATCGCCGTGCCCTTGCCCCAGGCCGGCGACCTGCTGCGCGCCTGGAAGCTGAGCAAGCGTTTCGATTGCGACATCTCGGCCCTGGCCTGCGGCCTGCACCTGCGGCTGCACGGCGACACCGTGGCCCAGGCCCGCTTCGCCTTTGGCGGCCTGGCCGCCACGGTCGCGCGCGCCCGGCAGGCCGAGGCCGCGGTGACTGGCCAGCGCTGGACCGAGACCACCGCCCGCGCCGCGATGGCCGCGCTGGCGCAGGATTTCCAGCCGCTGACCGATCTGCGCGCCAGCGCCGCGCACCGCCAGCGCAGCGCTGCCCATCTGCTGTGGCGGCTGTGGCTGGAAACGTCAACTCCCCCCCGAAGCGCCTGCGGCGCCTCC
>CAYPDO010000523.1:0-3621 GCA_964409495.1 uncultured Bordetella sp. | reverse complement strand
TGCAGCCAGGCCGTCAGATCGGCCAGCACCCGGGCCTGCTCGGGCTCGTTGAAGATCTCGTGCGCCAGGCCGGGGTATTCGATCGTCTGCACGCAGGCGCCGGGCGCGGCGGCGGCAAAGGCCGCGCTGCCGCGCGGCGCCACGCAGCGGTCGGCCCCGGCATACAGCAGGCAGGTGGGTGTGCGCCATTGCGCGGCACGCGCACGCACCAGCGCGCCGGCATCCAGCATGAAGCGCACCAGGCGCGGCGCGATGCGGCTGTGCACCAGCGGATCGGCCACATAGGCGCGCACCACGGCCGGGTCGCGGCTCACCCACTCGGGCTTCAGGCCATTGGCCACGGCCAGGTTCGGGGCGATCGGGCCCAGCAGCGCCAGCAAGGCCTTCTGCGCCGTGCGCATGCCCAGATCCAGCGCGGGCGAGGACATCACCAGCCCGTCCACCGCCTGCCACCACGACGCCGGCTGCGCCGCCAGGCCCTCGGCCACGTAGCGCCCCACCACCAGGCCGCCCAGGCTGTGGCCCAGCAGCAGCAGCGGCAGGCCGGGTTGCGCGGTGCGCAGGCGGGCGATCATCAGGCCCAGGTCGGCCAGCAGGCTGTGGTCGGTCGGGATCACGCCGCGCGGGCCGGGGCTGCGGCCATGGCCGCGGTGGTCATACGCGGCCACCATGAAACCGGCCGCGGCCAGCTGCCGCGCCACATGGGCGTAACGGCCGCTGTGCTCGCCCAGGCCATGCACGATCAGCACCTGGCCGCGCAGCGGCGCGGTGGCCGGCACGGCTGGGGCGACATGCAGGCGGCAGCCATCGGCGGTGACAAGATCGGGCATCGGCGCAGTCTACGGTGGCCGGCACCTACACTGGCAGCTGCACCCACCCTGAGCCTGGCCGCCCGGCGGCCACGCCGGCCCCATGCCGCCGCCAGCCTTGCCAACACGCCGCGCCGTCGCCCTGCCCAGCCTGGCCCTGGCCGCCGCCATGCTGCTGACCGGCTGCGCCAACGCGCCCGAACTGCCGCTGCCCGAATACCCGGCACCGGCACCGGGCCAGCCCTGGGCGCGGGTGTCGATGCGCGCGGCGGTGCCGGCCAACGACCGTTTCTCGCTGCGCGTGCTGGCCGACGAGGCCGGCTGCCAGCAGCCGCAGCTGCTGAGCCAGGGCAGCCCGCGCCAGCCGGCGCCCGCGGCGCGGCTGCCGGCCGGCCAGCGGGTGACACTGGAGTTCATGGTCCACCGCACCGGCCAGGCGGCCTGCAGCGTGCGCTGGAGCTTCACGCCGCGCGCCGACCGCCTGTACCTGGTGCAGGGCATGACCGTGGCCGATGGCTGCCCGGCCCAGCTGTTCGACACCACCCTGCCCGAGCGCGCCACCGCGCCGCCCGATCTGCTGCTGCGCAGCACGCCCACCCAGGCCTGCGTGCCGCTGGCCCAGGCGCAGGGCGCGCGCCGCCAGGCCGTCTCGCCGATCCGCGGCGGCCAGGTGAACGGCGAGGCGGTGCTGAACCCGCGCGCCAGCACCGACGAGCTGCGCGGGCTGATCCGGCCATGAGCACCGGCCTGCCCCGCACCCCCCGGCGTGGCGCCGGACCGCTGCTGGCGGCCGTGCTGGCTGGTGCCGCCGCCGCCCTGCCGGCGCACGCGCTGACCCCCGCCGAGCTGTTTGCGCAGGTGGCGCCCAGCGTGTGGCGGGTGCAGACCTTCGACCGCGACGGCCTGCCGCTGGGCCAGGGCAGCGGCGTGGTCACCGGCTACGCCGAGCTGGTGACCAATTGCCATGTGCTGGCGCGCGCGCAGCGCGTGCAGATCCGCCGCGACGGCACGGCCCAGCCGCTGCCCGCGCGCCTGGCGCGCTGGGATGTGCAGCGCGACCTGTGCCAGCTGTCGGTGCCCGGCCTGGCCGCACCGGCCGTGCGCCTGGGCCGCGCCGACCAGGCCGCGGTGGGCCAGGCGGCCTACACCGTGGGCCATCCCAAGGGCCTGGACCTGACCCTGGCCGCCGGCCTGGTGTCGTCGATCCGCCGCAACGATGCCGGCCAGCTGGTGCTGCTGCAGACCTCGGCGGCCATCTCCGGCGGATCGTCCGGCGGCGCGCTGTTCAACGAGCATGCCGAGCTGCTGGGCCTGACCACGCTGGGCCTGTTCGGCGCCGACAGCCAGAACCTGAACTTCGCCATTCCCGCCGAATGGATCCTCGACCTGCCGCGCCGGCACGAGGCCGCACGCGCCGCCGCGGCCGCCAGCCGTTGAAGCACCCCTGCCGGCCACCGGGTCTTGATACCCCTTGGGGGTATGCGATAAGATACCCCCCATGGGTATCAAACACCGCCATTCCTCCGCCGCCGGCCTGTCGGCCGTCGCCCTGCTGATCTCAGCACTGGCCGGCACGCCGGCCTGGTCGGCCACGCCGGTGGCCACGGTGCTCACGCGCAGCGCGTCGGCCAGCGCCGCCTTGTCGCTCGACGGTGCGCTGCAGCCACTGCGCCAGGCCACGCTGTCGGCCCAGGTGGGCGGCAACGTGGTGGCGCTGCTGGTCAAGGCCGGCGACCGCGTCAAGGCCGGCCAGCCGGTGGCCCGCGTGGACGAGCGCGAGCTGCAGGCCGGCGTCCTGCGCAGCGAGGCCGGCGTGGCCCAGGCCGAGGCCGAGTGGCGCAATGCCCGGCTGGCCGCCGACCGCGCCCGCGAGCTGCGCGGCCAGGGCTTTGTCAGCCAGGCCGCGCTCGACCAGGCCGAAACCTCGCTCAAGGCCGCCCAGGCCGGCGTGGCCCAGGCCCAGGCCGGGCGCACCCAGGCCAGCCTGGCGCGCGGCTTCACCACCGTGAGCGCCCCGTTCGACGCCGTGGTGCTGGCCACGCACGTGGAGGCCGGCGATCTGGCCACGCCGGGCCGGGCCATCGCCACCATCTACGCCCCCGGTGCGATGCGCGCCGTGGTGCAGGTGCCGGCCTCGCTGGCCGCCGCCGCGCGCGGCGCGCGGCAGGTGCAGGTGGAACTGGCCGACGGCCGGCGTGTCACGCCGGTGGCGCGCCAGCTGCTGCCAGGCGCCGATGCCGTGTCGCAGACCGTGGAATGGCGGCTCGAGCTGCCGGCCGAGCTGGCCACGCCCGCCACCGCGGCCAGCCAGCCGCTGCTGCCCGGCCAGCAGCTGCGCGTGCACTTCGAGGGTGCGGCGCCGGCCACGGCCGGCCAGGCCCCGCTGGTGGTGCCCGCCGCCGCCGTGCTGCGCCGTGGCGAGCTCAGCGCCGTGTATGTGGCCCAGGGCACGCGCTTTGTGCTGCGCGCGGTGCGCACCGGCGCCAGCCGCCGGGTGGATGGCGGCGATGGCATCGAGATCCTGGCCGGCGTGACGCCCGGCGAGCGCCTGGCGGCCGATGCCGTGCGCGCCGGCCTGGCCGACGCCAGCCCGGCGCCCTGAACCCGCCCGCTGACGCGCCCGATGCCCCGCCCCCGCACGCCATGAGCGACACCCCGACCCCCATCACGCCGGCCGATGGCCTGGCCACCGCCGCGGCGGCCACCGCACCCGGCGCGCCGCGCCTGGGCGTGGCCGGCCGCCTGGCCGCCGCCTTCCAGGCCCCGGCCCTGACCCCGCTGCTGGCCCTGGTGGCGCTGCTGCTGGGCCTGT
>CAYPDO010000522.1:0-3626 GCA_964409495.1 uncultured Bordetella sp. | reverse complement strand
CGGCAACGTGGCCTGCGGGTATGCCGACGGCTACCCGCGCCACTGCCCCAGCGGCACGCCGGTGTTGGTGGAGGGCCAGCGCACGCGCACCGTGGGGCGCGTGTCGATGGACATGCTGGCGGTTGACCTGACGCCGGTGCCCGGCGCGCAGATCGGCAGCGAGGTCACGCTGTGGGGCCGCGGCCCGCGCCAGGCGCTGCTGCCGATCGACGAGGTGGCGCGTGCCGCCGGCACCATCGGCTACGAGCTGATGTGCGCGCTGGCGCCGCGCGTGCCGGTGCGCGGCGACACCGACGCCACCTAGTCAGCGCGGGCGGCGTCGTGCGCGCAGGCCCAGCGCGGCCAGCCCGCCCAGCCACAGCACCGCCGCGGCCGGTTCGGGCACGGCCAGCACCTCCACCTGCACCGACAGCGTGTTCAGTGCGCCGCTGACATCCGACTCGGACTGCTGGCGCGGGTAGGCATAGCTCCAGCTGTCGCACACGAGGTACACCCCCAGGTCGGGATCGCCGCTGTTGTAGCAGCTGCGGGTGCCGACCTCGGCCTCGTCCACGCGGGTCTGCCGCAGGGCATAGCTACCCGAGGCGGTGATCGCGTAGCTGCCGGGCGCATCGAACTGCATCTGGAAGCCGAAGCTGCCGGCCGGGCCGATGGGCGGCTGCTCGTTGAACGACAGCAGCTGCGGGCCGGTCACCGACACGTCGATGGCCAGCGGCGTGGTGGTTTCGGTCCAGTACCAGTTCAGCAGCCACTCGTTGCTGCCTTCCACCGCGGCCGGCTCCACCAGGTTGCTGCCGCCACCGTTCTGGAAGCTGCTCTGGATGCTCCAGCCCACACCGAAGTACACCGTGCCGCCGACCTGCACCTGGGGGGTACTGGCCTGGAACCAGTCCAGCTGCCCGAAGGCCCAGGCCGGCGAGGCCAGGCCGGTCAGGCTGGCGGCCAGCCAGACGGCGCGAAGTGTGCGGTGCATGTCTTGTCTCCTGGGTGGCGCCCGATGCGGACGCCGGGGTCGTGGGGTGTGCCGTGCGGCCGGGCCGACACGCGCCCGCGCACCTTCAGGCCGGCCGTTGCCGGCGTCCATCCCCAGGCCCGCAGACCGGCCCGTTCAGGCGCGCTTGAACAGCGCCAGCGCCGTGCCGGCGGCCATGAACAGGCTGCCCATGCCGCGGTTCACCCAGCGCATGCGGCGCGGCGCGGCCAGCACGGCCTGCAGCCGGCTGGCCAGCGCCACGTAGCCGCTCATCACCGCGCACTCCACCACGCCGAAGGTCAGGCCGATCACCAGGTACTGCGGCGCCAGCGGCGCGGTGGTGTCGATGAACTGCGGCAGCACCGCCAGCAGAAACACCGTGCCCTTGGGGTTCAGCGCATTCACGCCCCAGCCGCGCAGCACCAGCGCGGCGCGACCGACCGCGGCGGCCGCAGCGGCCGGTGCCGCACCGTCCGCCGCTGCCGCATCCACCCGCAGGCCCAGCGCCGGTGCGCGCCATTGCTGCACGCCCAACCACACCAGGTAGGCTGCACCCACCCACTTGACCAGCGTGAAAGCCAGCTCCGAGGTGGCCAGCACCGCCCCCAGGCCGACGCTGACCACCAGGGTCTGCGTCCACACGCCCAGCAGCAGGCCGAAGGCGATGGCCTGGCCACGCGCAAAGCCCTGCGACAGCCCGGCGCCCATGGCCGCCAGCGCCCCCGGGCCGGGCGACAGGCTGATGGCCACCGTGGCGATGAAGAACGGAATCCAGACCGACCAGCTCATGGCATCCAGGGTTCGAGGCAGACAAGGGCCGCGGTTGTAGCACGCAGGCCGGCCGCAACCGCCCGGCCAACGACAATCGCCCGATGGCCAAGGAGAAAACCCAGTACACCTGCACCGCCTGCGGCGGCGTCAGCCCCAAATGGCTGGGCAAGTGCCCGCATTGCGGCGAATGGAACACGCTGGAGGAATCGGTGGCCGAGGCCACCGGCGCCGCACGCCACCGCTACCAGGGCCTGGTGAAGGCCCAGGCGGTGGCCAACCTGGCCGAGATCGAGGCCGCCGACGTGGAACGCACGCCCACCGGCCAGCCCGAGCTGGACCGCGTGCTGGGTGGCGGCATCGTGGCCGGCGGCGTGGTGCTGATCGGCGGCGACCCCGGCATCGGCAAGAGCACGCTGCTGCTGCAGGCGGCCGAAACCTTGTCGCACCAGCCCGCGCCGGGCCGCTCCCAAGCGGGCGGCACACCCTCGGCGGGCGGGCCGGCCCTGGCCGGACCTGGGGGCCCGCACACCAGGGAGCTGTACGTCACCGGCGAAGAATCGGGCGCCCAGGTGGCGTTGCGCGCGCGCCGGCTGGGCCTGGCGGGCACCCGGCTGCGCGTGCTGGCCGAGATCCAGCTGGAGAAGATCCAGGCCGCGCTGGCCAGCGAGCAGCCGCAGTTCTGCGTCATCGACTCGATCCAGACCCTGTATTCCGACGCGCTGACCAGCGCCCCCGGCAGCGTGGCCCAGGTGCGCGAGTGCGCCGCCCAGCTCACGCGCACCGCCAAGTCCAGCGGCTGCGCCATCGTGCTGGTGGGCCATGTCACGAAAGAAGGCGCCATCGCCGGCCCGCGCGTGCTGGAGCACATCGTCGACACGGTGCTGTACTTCGAGGGCGACACGCACAGCAGCTACCGGCTGGTGCGGGCGATCAAGAACCGCTTCGGCGCGGTCAACGAGATCGGCGTGTTCGCGATGACCGAGCGCGGGCTCAAGGGCGTGAGCAACCCCAGCGCGATCTTCCTGTCCACCCACGGCGCGCCGGTGCCGGGCAGCTGCGTGCTGGTCACGCTGGAGGGTACGCGGCCGCTGCTGGTGGAGATCCAGGCGCTGGTGGACAGTGGCGGGCCCAGCCCGCGGCGCCTGAGCGTGGGCCTGGAGCGCGATCGCCTGGCCATGCTGCTGGCCGTGCTGCACCGCCATGCCGGCGTGCAGTGCGGCGATCAGGATGTGTTCGTCAACGCCGTGGGCGGCGTGCGCATCAGCGAGCCGGCGGCCGATCTGGCGGTGCTGCTGGCCATCCAGGGCAGCCTGCGCGGCAAGGCGCTGCCGCAGGGCTTTCTGGCCTTTGGCGAGGTGGGCCTGGCCGGCGAGGTGCGGCCCGCCCCGCGCGGCCAGGAGCGCCTGAAGGAAGCCGCCAAGCTGGGCTTCAGCGTGGCCCTGGTGCCCAAGGCCAATGTGCCGAAAAAGCCCATCGAGGGCCTGACGGTGCATGCCATCGAGCGCATCGACGCGGCCATGGACCTGGTGCGAGGGCTGTAGTCGGCCCTGCGAAATCCATTTCCAGCGCGGTAGCCGCTGTCGTGTGATTCTGCGAGCGGTAACGGTCAAGGCACCGGCTGGGCGGAGATGCCAGGGCTCCGGTTCAGCAGCAGGTCGGTCATACCTGTCGCGCACAACGCCATCGCGAAAAAGGCCAACAAAAGGCTGCCCGGCCCCAGCCGGGCGATGGCCCGCAGCAGCCAGCGGATGTTGAATCCCGCTGCGCACAGCACCGCGTGCAACGCGTAGCCCGCTGCGCCCTTGAGCCAGCACCGGTCCATGCGGTGATCAGCCCTGGTGTGGCCGATCAGCGGCTCGATGGCCTGTCGCCGCTTCAGCCA
>CAYPDO010000521.1:0-3632 GCA_964409495.1 uncultured Bordetella sp. | reverse complement strand
GAATCGACCGACCAGGCGAAGGTGCCGAAGCTGTGCATCACGCCCTTGGGCGCGCCGGTGGTGCCCGAGGTGTACATGATGGTGGCCAGATCGTCGCCATCGCGCTCGGGCGTGCCGGCCAGCGGCTCGGTGCGGGCGCAGATATCGTCCCAGGCCACGGTGCCGCCGGGCATCTCCGACAGCGGCGGCGCCAGCGGCATGCGGATGCAGGGCAGGCCCTCGGGCACGCCGGCGCGCATGGCCGCCCAGCCGTCGAGCTTGCCGATGAACAGCCAGCGCGCCTCGCTGTGCGTGCAGATCTGGCGGATCGAGCTGGCGGCCAGCGTGGGGTACAGCGGCACTGACACGCCACCGGCCATCCAGATGCCGAAGTCGGCGATCAGCCACCAGGCGGTGTTCTTGCTGATCAGCGCCACGCGGTCGCCGCGCTGCAGGCCCTGCGCCTGCAGCCACGCGGCGATGCGGCGCGACTGGTCCATCACCTGGGCCCAGGTGAAGTCACGCACCGCGCCGCCATGTTCGCGGCCCATCGGCTGGGTGAGGACCACGCGCGACGGGGCGGTCTGCTCCCAGTGGTACAGCCGTTGCAGCGCCAGCTTGGCGGGGTCGACGGGCACGTGTCGCATGGCAGGCCTTTCGGTGGCAGAAGGGGTTCGCGCTGGCAGCGTAGCCGCCGCACCGCCCTTCAAGCCACAGTGATTACCTGCAGCGGGTGATTACCGGTGGGCCAGCCGGCGCCGCCTCATGCCGCCTTGCGGCCGTGGGCCATGGCCTCGGCCTGCTGCTCGGCCAGCCGGCGGGCCGCGCGCAGCACCAGCGTGGCGTCCAGGTCAGCCTGCGGCGCCACCGCAGGCACCACCTCGTCGATCGAGGCCGGCACGCTCATCAGCGCCTGCACGATCACCGACAAGGCCAGCACCGAGCGCCGCGCCGGCGCGGCCGGCAGTTCCAGCAGGCCCTGGGCCACCACATGGTGGCGCACGCTGGCCACGGCCGCGGCGTCGAGCCCCCAGCTGTCGCACAGCGCAGCGCCCAGCGCGTCGTGGCTGACACCGAAGCCCACATGCTCGAGCTGGATCAGGTCGCCATCGGTGGCGGCGGCACGCAGCATCGCGCGGTAGTGGTCGGGCGCATGCCGGAACAGCACGGCCTTGCCGCATTCCTCGAACAGCCCGCCCGAGTGCGCGGCCCAGGCGTCCAGCCCCAGCGCCTGCGCCAGCCGGCCCATCAGCACGCCGCGCAGCGCCGCACGGTCCCAGATCGGCTGCAGCTCGGGCGCCGGCGGAAAGGCCGCGCGCAGGCCCATCTCGAAGGTGATGCCGGCGATCTCGCGTGTGCCCAGGTAGGTCACCGCCTGCTGCACGCTCTGCACCCGGCCGGCCAGGCCGTAGAGCGACGAGTTCACCGCCTTCATCACCGCCGCGGCCAGCGCCATGTCGGCCTGCACCAGCGCCGCCACGGCCTGCTGGTTGACCTCGTCGTCGGCCAGCAGCAGGGACAGTTTGACCAGCGATTCCGGCTGGGCCGGGATATCGATCTCGAGGGTGCGCAGTTGCGGGTCGACGGACATGGCGTTGGGCGGCGCGGGCGGCCGGGCAGATGGGGCAACGGCGGCTAGGCTAGGGCCAGCGGCCCCGGGCCAATGCGCTGAAACAGGCCCCGCTCACCCGGCTTTTTCGCGCTGGCCCGGCGCGCCCACCCGCACGGCGGCCGGCGTGCGGGCAAAAAAAAGACGCCAGGCGCGTTGGCCTGGCGTCGAAGGTTCAGGGTGCGGCGTCGGGCGCTGTAATGCGTTGTGGCTGCCCCGCCAGTCGACCCGCTTGTTCTGGTGTCGTCGATGTCTCCTCAGTCCCCCGGGCCCTGGCGGCGCGCACGCCGCAGAACCGAGTGGCGGGACTTTACGGAGCCCATGCCGGCCGCTGACATCGGGATAACCCCGCGTGCTGACATTTTTGCCACATTCGGTCATGGGTGGCGCGCCGCGGCGCGCGCGCGGCCCGGCGGTTCAGCCGGCGCGCATCAGCGCCGCCGCGCGCTCGGCGATCATCAGCGTCGGGCTGTTGGTGTTGCCGCTGGTGATGGTGGGCATCACGCTGGCATCGGCGATGCGCAGGCCGTGCACGCCGCGCACGCGCAGCTCGCCATCCACCACCGCCTGCGCATCGTCGGCGCGGCCCATGCGGCAGGTGCCCACGGGGTGGAAGATGGTGGTGCCGATGTCGCCGGCCAGCCGCGCCAGATCGTCATCACTCTGGAACTGCACACCGGGCTTCACCTCCTTCGGCTGGTACCTGGCCAGCGCCGGCTGGCCGGCGATGCGCCGCGTCAGCCGCAGTGAATCGGCCGCCACCTGGCGGTCCTCGGGCGTGCTGAGGTAGTTGGCCAGGATGGCCGGCGCGTCCTCGGGCCGCGGCGAGCGGATCTGCACCGTGCCGCGGCTGCTGGGGTTGAGGTTGCACACGCTGGCGGTGAACGCGTTGAAGCGGTGCAGCGGCTCGCCGAAGGCATCCAGGCTCAGCGGCTGCACGTGGTACTGCACGTTCGGCTCGGCATGGGCCGGCGACGAGCGCGTGAAGCAGCCCAGCTGCGACGGCGCCATGCTCATCGGCCCGCGCCGGCGCAGCAGGTAGTCCAGCCCGATCAGGCCCTTGCCCAGCCAGCTGGCGGCCTGGGTGTTGAGCGTCTTCACGCCCTGCACCTCGAACACCGCGCGGATCTGCAGGTGGTCCTGCAGGTTGCCGCCCACCCCCGGCAGATCATGCTGCACGCTGACGCCATGGCGCTGCAGCAGCGCGCCGGGGCCGATGCCCGACAGCTGCAGGATCTGCGGCGTGCCGATGGCACCGGCGGCCAGCACCACCTCGCCACCAGCGCGCCCGTCCTCGCGCAGCCGGGCGATCAGCGGCGCGCCGCGCTGGTGGTCGTGGCCCTCGGGGCGCAGCTCCACGCCGGTCACGCGCGGCCGGCCGTCGGCATCGCGGGTGGTGATCAGGCGCGTCACCTGGGCGCCGGTCCAGATCGCCAGGTTGTCGCGGTGCTGCACCGGGCGCAGAAAGGCCTTGGTGGCGTTCCAGCGGACGCCGGCGCGCTGGTTGACCTCGAAATAGCCCACGCCCTCGTTGCTGCCGCGGTTGAAATCCTCGGTGGCCGGAATGCCGGCCTGCTGCGCCGCGGCCGAGAAGGCGTCCAGGATCTCCCAGGACAGGCGCTGTTTTTCGACGCGCCACTCGCCGCCCGCGCGGGCGCCGGTGGCGTCGAAACCCGGCGCCGCATGGTGCTCGCCGGCACCGCGCCAGTGGTCCTCGTGCTGCTTGAACACCGGCAGCACGCTGTCCCAGCGCCAGCGGTCGTCGCCGGTCACGGCAGCCCAGTGCTCATAGTCGCGGCGCTGGCCGCGCATGTAGATCATGCCGTTGATGCTGCTGCAGCCGCCCAGCACCTTGCCGCGCGGGTAGCGCAGGCTGCGCCCGTTCAGGCCGGGGTCGGGCTCGGTCTTGTACAGCCAGTCGGTGCGCGGATTGCCGATGCAGTACAGGTAGCCCACCGGGATGTGCACCCACACATAGTCGTCGTTGCCGCCGGCCTCGATCAGCAGCACGCGCTTGTGCCGGTCGGCGCTCAGCCGGTTGGCC
>CAYPDO010000520.1:0-3644 GCA_964409495.1 uncultured Bordetella sp. | reverse complement strand
AGCGGAAGTTGCAGCGGTCGGTGACCGAGATGCGCAGGTCGCGCAGCGGCCGGCCCAGCGCGTCGGCCAGCAGGCCGGTGGCAGCCATCGGCTGCGCGGGAATGGCCGGCACCGGCGCGGCGTAGCGCAGATCGGCCAGCGGGATGACGGTTTCGCCCATGGGCGGCGATTGTGCCCGGCTTGGGTTCTCAGCCCCCGGCGCTGGACATCATGCGGCCGGTGCCGCCAAAGCCGCCGCGGCCACGGGCTGCCGCCGCCGCGCCGGGCTTCACCGGGGCGGCATCGGCGTGCGCTGCGGTGGTGGCGTAGCGGCCAGCCGGTGCCGCATAGATCTGCCGCGGTGACAGCGGCTGCATGCGTGCGCTGGCGGCACCCAGGGGCAGCTGGCGCATTTGCTCGATGCGGCCGTCATAGCGGTACACCGTGCCCGAGCGGCTGAAATACGGCCCCAGCCAGCGCACCGAGCTGCCCCCGCCCGAACGGTAGCTGCTGCCGCTGCCGCCCTGGCTGGCCGCTGCAGCCGGGCCATCCATGGCCTCGGGATTGAAGGTGGCCTCGCAATCGCCTTCGCTGCCCCAGTCGCGCACGCAGTCGTCCACGGCCACGTACTCGGCGCGCGCCACCTCCACGGGCTGGTCGGCGGCATCGGGCCCATCGGGCGCGCAGCCGGCCAGGCTGCCGGCGGTGGTGATCAGCACCAGGGCCAGCGAGCCCTGGCGGGTGGCAGTGGGGCGACGGCGCATGGCGGTGCGGCTCAGTAGGTGAGGCTGGCCGCGTTGAGCAGGCCCAGGCCCAGCGACAGCGCGCCCAGCAGCATGCCCACCGATTGCCGATCGGCCTGGATCGCCTCGCGCAGCTCGGGCACCAGCAGGCGGCGCGCCAGCAGCCACAGCAGCAGCTGCGCCAGCAGGGCCAGCAGCGCCCAGGCGGCCAGATCGGCAAGCGAGACGGCATGCGCCACCAGGCTGGCCAGCGGCAGCGCCAGGCCCAGCGCGGTGCCGGCCAGGCTCCAGGCCGCGGCCCGGTTGCCCTGGCGCACCAGCGCCAGCTCGGCATAGGGCGTGACGGCCATGTACAGGGCCAGCGACAGGCCCCAGGCCAGCAGGGCGGTGCCGAAGTACAGCGCGAAGTTCAGGGTCAGCGAGACGGGCATGGCGGTGGGCCGAGGGTCAGTCGGGCGTCAGGCGTGATCGAGGGTCACTCGAAGAAATGCGGCACGAAGTAGGCGCTGTTGCTGGTGATCGGCGTGATGTCCTCGCGCACGCACAGGCCCACTGCCTCGTCGGCCACCACCCAGCTGCCCAGCACGGCATGCACCGCCGGCAGCGGGCCGTGCATGAAGGTGGTCTCGGGTGCCGGATAGGCGGCGATCGGCGTGTGCGCCTGGTACACCCTGCGCTGCTGGCCATAGTCGCCCGGCGTGGCCAGGGCGGTTTGGCCACCTGCCATCAGCGCGATGTTGGCGCCCTCGCGCGACAGCAGCGGCTTGCTCACATGCGGCCGGTGGCCGAAGGGCTCGGCGCTGAAATGCGCCTCCAGCAGGTTGGGGTGGCCGGGGTGGGCCTGCCACAGCAGCGGCAGCAGCGCCTTGTTGGACAGCAGCATCTTCCACGGCGGCTCCAGCCACAGCGTGGGGCTGGTGGCCAGGTGCACGGCCAGCGGCTCGGCCACCAGCCATTCCCAGGGGTAGAGCTTGAAGCAGGCGGCGATCGGCTGGTCGTCGCCATCGATGTAGCGGCCGCTGTCGAGCACGCCGATCTCGCCGATGTCGAGCATCGATGCATACCAGCCGGCCTGCAGCGCCACATCCATCAGGTACTCGACATTGCCCACATCTTCCAGCGATTCGTACTGGCAGGCCAGGTGCAGGCGCGGCACGTCGAAGCGCTGGCCGATCTGGCGCAGCCGCGCCACCAGGGCCTCGTGCAGCGAATTGAACTGGTCGGCCTGCGGCTGCACGTCCTGCTTCCAGTGCCACTGCGCCACGGCGGTCTCGATGATCGAGGTGGGCGTGTCGGCGTTGTATTCCAGCAGCCTGGGTGGGCCGCTGCCGGTCCAGGCCAGGTCGAAGCGGCCGTACAGGTGCGGGTCGCGCCGGCGCCAGCTGGCCTCCACCAGGGCTTGCGCGGCGGGCGGGATGTCCAGCCGGTCGAGCTCGCCGCGCGTGATCAGGCGCTCGGCCAGGGCCAAGCACATGGCGTGCAGCTCGTTCGTGGCCTCGTAGACCTGCTCGACCTGGGCCTCGGTGAAGCGGTAGGCCACATCCTCGCGCCAGTAGGCAAAGCGCGGCTCGGTGGCCGAGACATCCTCGCCCTCGGGCGAGATCGAATGGAAGCGAAAGCCCTGGGCGTCGAGCCTGGCGCGCCAGTCGGGACGCGGGGTTTGCAGGATGCGTTGCACGCCGCGGGACTGCCGGCTCGGGGGTCAGGCGGCTGGGCAGCCGATGGGCGCCACGCTCAGCGCGCCACCGGGCCGGGGGCCGAGGTGGCGGCGGTCAGGTCGGCGCGGCGCGCGCCGGTGAAGCGGCGCGCCCAGTACGACTCGCGCATGTCCTCGATGCGCACCTCGGCGCCGGCACGTGGCGCGTGGATGAACTTGTCGTCACCCACGTAGATGCCCACATGCGAGAAGGTGCGCTTCATGGTGTTGAAGAACACCAGGTCACCGGGCTTGAGCTCGTTGCGGTTGATCGGCAGCAGGCCGGCGGTGGTGGCCTGCTCGTCGGCGCGGCGCGGCAGCACCAGGCCCAGGCTGTTCTCGAAGATGTGGCGCGTGAAGCCCGAGCAGTCGAACCCTGAATCGGCCGTGTTGCCACCCCGGCGATAGGGCACGCCGAGGAAGTTCATCGCCGTCATCACCAGATCGGACGCGGTGTCGCGCACCGATTCGCGCAGCGACTGCACCATGGCCACCGGGGCGCCCAGCGGCTTGAGCAGGCCACGGTCGCCCAGCAGGCGCATGATGGCGTCATCGGCCGGCGTGGTGGCGGGGTCGGCAGCCGCATCGGCGCCCTGGGGCGCGGCCTGGGCCACCGGCAGGGCCAGCGCCGACACCAGGAGCAGGACCTGCGGCAGGCCAGCCAGACGGCATCGGGCGCGGGAAGAAGCCCGGCGAGGATGGAGGGGCAAGGTCGACATCTTCAACTGCCGAGGATACCACCCCCGTTTCCGGGGCCCATCCGGGGTGCTCCGCGCGCGGGTTAATGCGGATCAAGCCGCGCCGCCGACGGCCGAACGCGCGACCGCCACCCGGTGTCAGAGTCAGTGTGTTGTCAGTGCCGCGCCTTGCAATGCGGCGCCTGCCGTGCTGCAAGTTGGCGCGGCTTTCGAATCCGTGTGGAGGAGACCCACCATGACCAGCTACGCCGAATTTCACCGCCGCTCGATCGATGACCGCGATGCCTTCTGGCGCGAACAGGCGGCGTTGGTCGACTGGGAAACCCCGTTCAGCCAGGTGTGCGACTACAGCCATCCGCCGTTCGCCCGGTGGTTTGTCGGCGGGCGCACCAACCTGTGCCACAACGCGGTGGACCGGCATGCCAAGACGCATCCTGACCGCAACGCGCTGATCTGGGTGTCGACCGAGGTCGACAAGGAAATCACCTACACCTTTGCGCAACTGCAGGCCGAGGTGCAGCGCATGGC
>CAYPDO010000519.1:0-3644 GCA_964409495.1 uncultured Bordetella sp. | reverse complement strand
ACCGGCACATTGAACTGGCGCAGGATTTCCTTGCCTTGGTATTCGTGGATCTTCAAAGGAGCCTCCTAGAGGTGAGCGTGCGCAGTGTGGACAGCAGGGCTGACCGCAAGCTGATACGGCGGGGACGGGCCCCTGTCCGTGGTGGAAGGTGAATCCGGTTGCGGCGCTTCGCCGTTACAGCGCTGCGGCTTCGAGTCCGTTGTCGAAATGGGCGCGGGTGAGGGCACGGGCCGCCTCGGCATCGCCGGCCGCGATGGCGCCCATGATGGCGCGGTGCTCGGCCAGCGATTCGTCGATGCGGCCCTGCTTGAACAGCGAGTGGTGCCGGTTGAGTTTCATCACCTTGCGCAGGTCGGTCACGATCTGCTGCGTCCAGCGGTTGCCGGCCATCTGCAGCAGGCGCAGGTGAAACTGCTCGTTGGTGGCAAAGAATGCGTCGCGCTGCGTGCGCTGGCCTTCGAGCTGCTGGTGCAGCGCGGCCAGTTCGGCCTTTTGGTCCGGCGTGGCCTTGCGCGCCACCTCGGCAGCGGCGTCGCTCTCCAGCAGCGAGAGCAGGTGGTAGACCTGGCTCACGTCGTCGCGGCTCATCTCGGTGACATAGGCACCGCGGCGCACCTTCATTGTCACCAGGCCTTCAACGGCCAGCACCTTGAGCGCTTCGCGCAGCGGCGTGCGGCTGATCCCGTATTCGGCGGCGATCTTCTGCTCGTCGATCCAGCTGCCGGGCTCGAGCGCACGGCTGAAGATCTGCTCGCGCAGGCGTTCGGCCACATCCTGGTACAGGGCGCGCGGGGTCAGGGGCGGGGCGGGCAGCATGGGCGCGGTGGCGGGGCAGGCATCGGCCAGGTGCCGGAGTGTAGGCTGTTTTGAATTCATAATTTTGCATGATGCGGATCGTTGAACGGAACCCGCATCGCACTGGTGCACGCTGCGCCACAGGCTGGGGCATGGTTTTTCTGCCCGGTGAACTGGGCCGGCGCAGCCGGCATTTCCGCTGAACGCACGGGCCGTGGACCTCTAGGCTGTGCCCATTGCGGTTTGCCATGGCGCTTTCCATGTCCACCATTGACGATCTGATTCCGTACATGCGGCGGGTGCAGGCTGCCGAGCGCGAACTGCGCGACCTGAATCTGCTGTGGCAGATGATCGAGGCCAGCTCGGCCATCAGCTGCCCGGAGGAGGCCGAATCGATCCTGCCGATGCTGACCCAGACCCGGGTGCGCTTTGCCGCGCTGCAGCAGCGCCTGGTGTCGCAGCTGGCCGAGGAGAACGTGGCCGAGTTGCGCGACGAACTGGCCGCCAGCGCCCAGTGCACCATCGACATCCTGGTGCGCAATCTCTACGAGCGCACCGCCGATGTGGGCTTCCTGGCCACCGACGGCCCGCTGCGCAGCTTCTGCGCCGCCTCGGCCGAGGTGCGCGCCGGCCAGCGCGCCGCACTGGAGCAGCGCCTGGCCGAGTACTGCGCCAAGTACACGGTGTACGACGACATCGTGCTGCTCTCGCCGCACGGTGAGGTGCTGGCGCGGCTGGACGCGCAGCAGCCGCTGGCGCACAGCGGCGACGAGATCGTGGCGCTGGCCGTGGCCGCGCGGGCCTATGTGGAGCGTTTTGCCTTGTCTGATCTGGCGCCCGGCAGCCAGCCGGCGCTGCTGTATGCGCAGCGCGTGGAGGACGGCGGCGGCCGCTGCTGCGGCGTGCTGGTGCTGCGCTTTCGCAGCGGGGACGAGCTGGCGCGCATCTTCGGCAGCGTGGTGCAGCCATCGCGCACCGTGGCCGTGGTGCTGCTGGATGCGCATGACCGCGTGATCGCCAGCAACGACCCCGCCCATGTGCCGCTGGATGCCCGGCTGCAGGTGGCCGGCGACGGCCAGGTGGCCATGACCAGCTTCGGCGGCCGCGAATACCTCAGCGTGACCCGCGCCACCCATGGCTACCAGGGCTACCGCGGCCCCCAGGGCTGGCGTGCCCAGGCCATGATCTCGGTGCTGACCGCCTTTCGTGACCGCAACGCCCAGGCCGATCGCCACGACGCGCTGCCGCTGGGCAACGACGAGCTGGCGCGCATCCAGGCCGAGGTCGACGCCATCAATGGCGACCTGCGCCGCGTGGTCTGGAACGGCCGACTGGCCGCCGGCACGCGTGACGGCGAACAGGCGCGGCTGAAGGCCGTGCTGCGGCAGATCAACGAGGCCGGCAGCCGCACCCGCGAGAGCGTGGCGCTGGCCATCCGCAACCTCTACCGCAGCGCCATCGGCCGCATCGGTCACCAGGCCAAGGACCTGGCACGCCTGGCCGCCGACATCCTGGACCGCAACCTCTACGAGCGCGCCAATGACTGCCGCTGGTGGGCGCTGTCGCCGGTGCTGGAGCAGGTGCTGTCCAGCCCCTCGGGCAACGACGCGGCCGACGCCGAACTGCTGCAGCGCGTGCTGGCGCACATCAACAGCCTGTACACGGTGTATGCGCGCCTGGTGGTGTTCGATGCCGAGGGCGTGGTGCGCGGCGTCTCGCGCGAGGCCGACGCGGGCCCACCGCTCACCGGCAGCCACGTGGACGCCGCACTGACCCAGGCCGTGGCCGGCCTGGGCGACAGCCAGCGCTATGCGGTGACGCCGTTCGCCGCCTCGCCGCTGTCAGACGGCGTGCCCACCTGGTGCTACCTGGCCGCGGTGCGCGGCGGGCCGCAGCGGCGCGTGCTGGGGGGCATTGCCATCGTCTTCAACGCCCAGCGCGAATTGCGCGCGATGCTCGACGACGTGATGGGCGCCGCGCCAGGCATGGCCGCCTTTGTCGATGCGCAGGGGCGGGTGCTGGTGTCCACCAGCGATGCCTGGCCAGCAGGCCAGGTGCTGGCGCAGCGCGAGCACGGCGCGGTGTTCGAGCACGATGGCGCGCAATACACCCTGGCCTGCCTGCCCACCCAGGGCTACCGCGAATTCAAGTGCCGCGACGGGCATGAGCACGGTGTGCGGGTGATGGTGGCGCTGCGCCTGGGGCCGGTGGAGCGCCGCCGCAACCTGCACCAGGAGCTGGGCCTGCACGCCCTGCCCACGCAGCGGCGCGCTGAGCAGCGTGAATACGCGCTGTTCAACGTGGGGGCCGGGCGTTATGCGCTGCCGGCGGGGCGGCTGATCGAGGCGCGGCCGCGCGACGGCCTGGTGCGTGCCCGCCTGGGCGTGCCGCAGATGGCAGGTCTGCTGGAGGTGCCCGACCAGCGCCACACCCGTGTGGTGCCGGTGCTGGACATGCGCGTCATCCTGGACGTGCGCTACGCGGCGCGCGCCGCTGATGGCGTGGTGCTGGTGCTGGGCACCCCTGCGCAGCCTGGCCGCCCGGCGCTGGGCCTGCTGGTGGACGACGTGTCGGCCGTGCTCGACGTAGGCCCCGAGCACCTGCAACCCGCGCCGGCGGGGCTGGGCACGCAGGCCACCTTGCTGGTCGGCCTGCTGCACCTGGCCAGCAGCGCGCAGGGGGGTGGCGAAGTGCTGGCGCAACTGCTGAACGCCGACTGGCTGGGCGCGATGGTGCTGCCCGAACTGGCCGAGGCCTGATCACGCCGGGCCGCCGGCCGCGCGCCGTGGGCAGCGCGGCTGCGTGAGGCGTTGTTGCGTGACGCGTGGCTGCGTGGCTGCGTGACTGCG
>CAYPDO010000518.1:0-3645 GCA_964409495.1 uncultured Bordetella sp. | reverse complement strand
GGCCAGCGCGATGGCGCGCGCCAGCTGCGCCGGCGCCTCGGGGCCCTGCACCAGGCTGGGGTAGACCACCACCCGCACCTGCGGCGCACGCCGGGTGATGGCGGTGAGCACATCGTGCAGCGCCGCCGCGCCCAGCGAGGTGACCACGCCCAGCGCCCGCGGGTGCGCCGGCAGCGGCCGTTTGCGCTGGGCGTCGAACAGGCCCGCCGCCGCCAGCCGCGCCTTCAGGCGCAGGAACAGCTCGTACAGCGAGCCGGCACCCAGGCGCTGCAGCGACTCGACCACGCACTGCAGCTCGCCACGCGGCTCGTAGACGGTGATGCGGCCGCGCAGCTCCACCTGCTGGCCATCGGCCGGCTGGAAGTCGAGCAGGCTGGCCGCGCGGCGAAACATCGCGCAGCGCAGCGCCGCGGCGTTGCCCTCGCTGTCCTTCAGCGTGAAGTAGCAATGGCCGCTGGCCGCCCGCGTGAAACCCGAGAGCTCGCCGCGCACCGCCACCGCGCCCAGACGCGCCTGCAGCGCATCCGACACGGCCAGCAGCAGCGCGCCGACGCTCCAGGCGCGCGGCGCCGCCTCTCGCTCGATCAGGGCCATCTGCACCCTCCGCGTGGCCGCCAGCCGGCCTGCGCCGCGGCATGAATTCCACAGATGGCCACCGCCCCAGCCGGGCCGATCACGGGCCCGAAAACACCGTCACGAAACCGACATTCAGGTGCAAGTTGTTGATTCAAAAGAATTTTCTTCTGCCTAAAAATGCAGCAATCTAAGCCAGAGCCCGCCGTTGCGCGGGTTTGGCACGTCGCCCAACTGGTTGCCCACACACTTGTCCACAGAAGCGGTGGATTGTGGCAGTGCGATCCCGAACGCCCGACACCGTCGATCGAGAGCGCCCGCTGCCGGCCACGCCATAATCCGCCGCGCAGGGCGCCTGGCGCATGCATGCACCGCGCCAGGCGCCCTGCCCATCCTCGCCACCACCCCCAAAGGCCCTTCGTTGCTGTCGATCATCCAAGCCGCCGGTTGGCCGATCTGGCCCCTGATCCTGTGCTCGGTCGTGGGCCTGGCCCTGGTCATCGAACGCCTGGTGAGCCTGCGCGCCCGGCGCATCATGCCGCCCACCCTGCTCGACGAGGTGATGGCCGTCAGCCGCACCAGCCTGCCGTCGATGGACGTGGTGGGCAAGCTGGCCGAGAACTCGCTGCTGGGCATGGTGCTGGCCGCAGGTCTGCGTGCCGTGATCACCGAACCGCGCATCAACGAGGCAGCACTGCGCCAGGCCTTCGAGACCGCCGGGCGCGCCGCCGCGCACCAGCTCGAGCGCTACCTCAACACGCTGGGCACCATTGCCGCCGCGGCGCCGTTGCTGGGCCTGCTCGGCACGGTGGTGGGCATGATCGAGATCTTCGGCGCCCAGCCGGCCAGCGGTGCCGGCAACCCGGCCGCGCTGGCGCATGGCATCTCGGTGGCCCTGTACAACACCGCCTTCGGCCTGATCATTGCGATCCCGGCGCTGATGTTCTACCGCTATTTCCGCGGCCTGATCGACCGTCACCTGCTGGGCCTGGAACTGGCCGCCGAGCGCATGGTGCCGCAGCTGATGCGCTTTGCCGTGCGCCCCGCACCGGCCAGCAAGTGAGCGCGTGCCGCCCATGACCCGCATGCACAGGCCGCAGGCATGAACTTCCGCCGGGGGCGCTCCGGGCCCGAGGAGCCGGAGATCAACCTGATCCCGTTCATCGACGTGCTGCTGGTGGTGATCATCTTCCTGATGCTCTCCACCACCTACAGCCGCTACTCCGAGCTGCAGATCAACCTGCCGGTGGCCGCCGCCGAGCAGCTGAAAGACCGGCCGGGCGAGGTGCTGGTGAGCGTCAGCGCCGATGGCCGCTACACCATCAACCGCCAGCCGGTGGATGGCCGCAACATCGAGACCCTGGCCGCCGCGCTGCGTGCCGCGGCCGGCGCCGACGGCGCGCAGGCCATCGTCATCGTCTCGGCCGACGCGCTGGCGGCGCACCAGAGCGTGATCGGCGTGCTCGATGCCGCGCGCCGTGCCGGCCTGCCGCGCCTGACCTTCGCCACCCAGCTGCCCGCCGACGGCGGCGCGCGCTGAGCCCCTGCCGGCCATGTCGCTGTCCGCGGCGCTGATGCGCCAGTGGGCGCAGCCGCAGCCCACGCTGGCGGCGCGGCTGCTGCAGCCGCTGTCGTGGCTGTACGGCGCGCTGGCCGCGCTGCACCGCTGGCACGGCCGTCGCCATGCCGGGCAGGCGCCGGTGCCGGTGCTGGTGGTGGGCAACCTGATCACCGGCGGCGCCGGCAAGACGCCCACGGTGCTGGCCCTGCTGCCCCGCCTGCGCGCGCTGGGCTACACGCCGGGCGTGGTGTCGCGCGGCTATGGCCGGCAGGGCACCGGGCTGACCGAGGTACACCGCGGCAGCACGGCCGCCGAGGTGGGCGACGAACCGCTGCTGATCCACTTGCGCAGCGGCGCGCCGCTGATGGTGGGTGCCGACCGCGTGGCCGCAGCCCGCGCGCTGTGCGCCGCCCATCCCGAGATCGACCTGCTGGTGGCCGACGATGGCCTGCAGCACCACCGCCTGGCGCGCCAGGCCGAGCTGTGGGTGTTTGACGAACGCGGCGCCGGCAACGGCCTGCTGCTGCCGGCCGGCCCGCTGCGCCAGGCCGTGCCGGCGGCGGTGCCGGCGCAAGCCCTGGTGCTGTACACCGCGCCGCAGCCCAGCACCGCGCTGCCCGGCGCCTGCGGCCGGCGCCAGCTCGGCCACCTGCGCCCGCTGGCCGACTGGTGGCAGGGCCCTGCCGAAGCAGCCGGCGCCGCCGACGGCTGGGCCGCCCTGCAGGGCCGCCCGGTGCTGGCCGCCGCCGGGCTGGCGCGGCCCGAGCCCTTCTTCGCGATGCTCGAGGCACGTGGCCTGCACATCCGCCGCCTGCCGCTGCCCGACCACCACCACTTCGAGCCGCTGCCCTGGGGCGATGCCGACGGCGACGTGGTGCTCACCGAGAAAGATGCCGTCAAGCTGCGCCCTGGCCGCACCGGACGGGCCCGCGTGTGGGTGGCGGCGCTAGACTTCCAGCCCGACGCGGCCTTCGACACCGCGCTGCGCACGCTGTGCACCCAGCGCCTGCCACCGCCGCCCGGCGCCAGCGCCCCCACCCCGAACCCTGCCCCACCCCGATGAGCCTGGACCACCGCCTGATCGACCTTCTGGTCTGCCCCGTCTGCAAGGGCCCGCTGCAGCTTGCGCGCACCGAATCGGGCCAGCCGCACGAACTGCAATGCCCCGCCGACCGGCTGGGCTTTGCGCTGCGCGACGGCATCGCGGTGATGCTGGAAGCCGAGGCCCGCGTGCTCGACGGCGATCCGCCCGCCGCGCCCGCCACCCCCAGCCTGGCCTGACGCGCCGATGCCGTTCACGGTCCTGATCCCGGCGCGGCTGGCCAGCACCCGCCTGCCCGACAAGCCGCTGGCCGACATCGCCGGCGTGCCGATGGTGGTGCGCGTGGCCCAGGCCGCCGCGCGCAGCCATGCCCGGCGCGTGGTGGTGGCCGCCGACGATGCGCGCATCGTCGCGGCCTGTGCCACGCATGGCGTGCAGGCCCGGCGGACCCGGGCCGACCACCCCAGCG
>CAYPDO010000517.1:758-3648 GCA_964409495.1 uncultured Bordetella sp. | reverse complement strand
CCGCGGTGAGCACCTCGTAGCCTTCCACCACCAGCGCGGCGCGCAGCGTGGCGCGCAGCTCGCGGTCGTCTTCGACCAAGAGAACCCGCAGGCTCATGCCGCGGCCTCCGGTGCCGGGGCCGGCGGCTCGCGCAGCGGCAGCCAGCATTCGAAGCTGCTGCCGCCATGGCCGCGGGCGCGCAGGCGCAGTTCGCCGCCATGGGCCCGCGCGATGGCGCGGCACACGGCCAGGCCCACGCCGGCACCGCGGGTGGACAGCGGCGCCGGTGCGCCGGGCATGGCCTCGGCGCCGCGTTGAAACACCTCGAAGATGCGCTCGCGCCAGGCCGGTGCCACGCCGGGGCCGCGGTCGCGCACGGCCAGCACGGCCCAGCCGAGCGGGGCCTTGGCGGCGTCGGCGGGCGCCTGGCCTGGCAACGCGCCTGGCAGGGCGCCTGGCAACTGGCGCCGCACCAGCAGCTCCACCGCGCCATCGGGCGGCGTGTGCTTCAGCGCGTTGTCGATCAGGTTGTCGAGCAGCTGGCTCATCAGCAGCGCATCACACCACAGCAGCGGCATGCCGGGCTCCACGCGGGCGCGGGTGCGGCGCTCGGGGTCACGCGCTCGCGCATGGCGCAGCGCGGCGCCCACCAGCTCTTCGGCCGATTCCCAGTCGCAGCGCAGGGCCACGCCGGGCGCATCCAGCCGGGCCAGCTGCAGGGTGTTGTCGGTCAGGCGGCTCAGCTGCCCCACCTCGGCCACGATGCGGTGGGCCAGCGCCTGGCGTTGCGTGGCATCCAACCGCTCGGCCTGCGATTCCAATGATGAGGCCGCGCCCAGGATGGTGGCCAGCGGCGTGCGGTAGTCGTGCGAGATGGCGGCCAGCAGCGCGTTGCGCACGCCCTGGTCCTGGGCCGCGTCACGTGCGCGCTGGGTGTCGCGTGCGGCCTGCTGGCGTTGCAGCGCCAGGCCCAGCGGATCGCACAGCGCCTGGGCATGGGCGCGCACCGCGTCATCGGCGCGCTCGGGCGCAGGGCCGGTGAGAACGGCCGCACCCAGGCACACGCCGCGGCCGCGCAAGGGCAGATACCAGGCCGGCAGCTCGGCATGCCGGCCGGTGCCGGGGCCCATGGCCTGGCCCTGGCGCAGGCAGTGCCACAGGCCGGCACGCTGGTCGGCATCGGGCTCGCCTACGCGCAGCACGGCGGCATCGTCGTTGCTGGCCGGCAGGCCGTCGATCAGCACGATCAGCGCCACCGGCCCTCCGCTCAGCTCGGCCAGCGCGGCATGCAGCGCGCCGGTGTGGGCCAGCGGGTCGACGGCATCGCGCAGCGTCTCGCTCCAGTGGCGCAGCTGCTGCGCCTGCAGCGCATGGCGCTTGGCCTGCTGCGCCTGGTGGCGCTGCGCGGCCATCAGCGCGGCGATGATCCAGTTCACGCCCAGCATGGCGCCCAGCAGCAGCGCGTGCTGGTGCAGGTTGACCGTGAAGCTGCCGCGCGGCGGCACGAACTGCCAGTTGAAGGCCAGCACCGCCGCCGCACTGGCGGCCACCGAGGCCAGCACCGGCAACCACGGCGAGGCCACGGCAGCGCTGAGCACCAGCACCATGGCCAGGTTGGCCAGGTCCACCTGGCCATCGAGCAGGGCCATCGCGGCCCAGCCCGCGGCCCACACCAGCGCCGGCAGGGCCAGGCGCAGCCAGCGCCCCGCCGCGGGCCCGCCAGCGGTGGCGCCTCCGGGTGCATGGCGTGTGTGGCCTGAGGTGCTCGACATGTTCATGCAGCCACGGTAGCAAACACCGCATCAGGAAACCATCAGTGCCGCTGGCGCGCCGGCTGCCCACCCAAGGCGGCGCACAGGCTAGCAGCCTGCAGCCGCCGCTGCTGGCCGGGCCTGGCGCCGACCAGCGCCGCGCTGGGGCATGTGCGCCGGCCAGCGGCGCGGGCGCGGCTTGGGTCACATTGGCAGGGCTGCCGGCGCCTGCGCCAACGCCCTGCCCGCCCCTACCTCTTTCATCCGGAACACACCATGGCCCCCTTGAGCGTTCAAGAACCCCGTCTGGCCTCCAACGATCGGATCACGATCACCAAGCTGTTCAAGCTGGGCATGGGCGCGCGCGACATGCCCTACACCATGGACGCCGCCGCGCTGGGTGCGTCGGGCCTGTCCACCACCGCGCTGGTGGCGCTGGCCCGATCGGCCACGCCCAAGCTCCTGGATGCCGATGGCGTGACCGAGCTGCGCCCGGCCGGCTTCGTGGCCCGCGAGGTGACGGTGCGCTGCACCGGCGAAGCCTGCTTCACGCTGATGGTGGATCTGGCGGCGTGATCGCCGGGCGCTAGCATGCGGGGCTGATCCCGCCTGCCCTGCCCGCACCATGCCCGCTGATCCATCCACAGCCACGCCCACACCCCACGCCGCGGCCCTGCAGGGCCTGCGCGTCATCGAGATGGGCCAGCTGATCGCCGGGCCCTTCGCGGCCAAGATGCTGGGCGAGTTTGGTGCCGAGATCATCAAGATCGAGCCGCCCGGCGCGGGCGACCCGCTGCGCAACTGGCGCCTGCTGCAGGATGGCACCTCGGTGTGGTGGCAGGTGCAGAGCCGCAACAAGCAATCCATCGCCATCGACCTGCGCAGCGCCGAGGGGCAGGATCTGGCGCGCCGCCTGATCGCCGAGGCCGATGTGCTGGTGGAGAACTTCCGCCCCGGCCAGCTCGAGGCCTGGGGCATGGCACCCGAGCAGCTGCTGGCCATCAACCCCCAGCTGGTGATGCTGCGCGTGTCGGGCTACGGCCAGACGGGGCCCTACCGCGACAAGCCCGGCTTCGGCGTGATCGGCGAAGCCATGGGCGGCCTGCGCCACCTGAGCGCCGAGCCCGGCCGCGTGCCGGTGCGGGTGGGCGTCAGCATC
>CAYPDO010000517.1:0-748 GCA_964409495.1 uncultured Bordetella sp. | reverse complement strand
CACGGCGTGATCGGCGTGCTGCTGGCGCTGCGCCACCGCGAGGTGAACGGTGGCCAGGGGCAGGTGGTGGACGTGGCGCTGCATGAGGCGGTGTTCAACTGCATGGAAAGCCTGATCCCCGAGTACAGCGCCTTTGGCGTGGTGCGAGAGCCCGCTGGCAGCGCCCTGCCCGGCATCGCGCCCAGCAACGCCTACCCCTGCCACGATGGCTGGGTGCTGATCGGCGGCAATGGCGACAGCATCTTCAAGCGCCTGATGGCGCTGATCGGCCGCGACGATCTGGCCAATGCGCCCGATCTGGCCAGCAACGCCGGCCGCGTGGCCCGCGTGGCCGAGCTCGATGCCACCATCGGCGCCTGGACGGCCCAGCGCAGCATGGCCGAGGCGCTGGCCGCGCTCGATGGCGCACGCGTGCCGGCCGGCAAGGTGTACACCGCCCGCGACATCCACGACGACCCGCACTACCGTGCCCGCGACATGATCCTGCAGCAGCCCACGCGCGACGGCCACACCGTGGCCGTGCCCGGCATCGTGCCCAAGCTCTCCGCCACGCCGGGCACGCTGCGCAGCAGCGCGCCCCGGCTGGGCGACGACACCGATGCCGTGCTGGCCGGCATGGGGCTCAGCGCCGCACAGATTGCCGAACTGCGGGCACGCGGCGTGGTGGCCTGAATGTTGCCCCCACGTCGCTGCGCTCCTGCCCCCCGAGGGGGCGCTCAGCCCCTTGGGGCGGCCCGGCGGGGCTGAG
>CAYPDO010000516.1:0-3650 GCA_964409495.1 uncultured Bordetella sp. | reverse complement strand
AGTGCATAGGTGCCGGGCTCGGGCACGGCCGGTGTGCTCAGCACGAACAGGCGTGAATTGGCCGTGCCCGAATCTTCGGCCACCAGGTAGATGTTGCCCAGCGTGTCCACGGTCACACCCTCGATCGCCTGGGTGGTGACGCCCGACAGGTCGAAGCTGCTGAGCACCGTGCCGCTGGCCACGTCCAGCTCGACCAGCTTCTTCGAGTCCAGGCTCAGCAGCAGCAGGTTGTGTGCCGCCGCGCTGCCGGCCAGGGCCGCCACCGACGACAGGCTCTGCACGTCCGACAGGCTGTTCAGCCCGAACAAGCTGCTGCTGCCCGAGAACAGCACCGTGCTGGTGGCCGTGCCGCCGCCCACGGCGAAGCTGAGCGTGTGCTCGCGCAGTTGCACCGGGTTGTCCTGCTTGACGCTGTAGAACTTGCCGCTGGCCGCATCGAAGCTGATGCCCTCGGTGCCCACATTGCCCACGCTGCTGCTGTTGCCAGTGATGGCCACCTTGGCCGTGCTGTTCAGCGCCACCGTGCCGCCGTCGGCAAAACTGAACTGGTAGGCGATCTGCGGGCGCTCATCCACCACCACCAACTGGCCCTTGCCCAGGTAGGTGAGGCCTTCGGCATCGTTGTTGCTGCTGCCGGTGCCGGCCCAGTTGAAGGCCATGCTGCCCAGCGTCTGGCCGGTCAGGCTGATCTCGACCACGCCCAGGCCCTCGTCGCCGACGAAGAACAGGCTGTTGCGGTCGGCGGCATAGGTCACGGCCGAGGCTTCGAGGCCCATCTCGCCCAGGCTGTCGAGCGTGTGGTTGCCGGTCAGGCTGTAGCGGCTCAGGTCCAGGCTGGCGGCGGCCTGGGTGCCGGTGCTCATCAGGCCGGCGGCCAGTGCGGCGGCCAGCGCCAGGGTGCGGGTGCGGAGGTTCATGGCAGGTGTGGTACGACGGGGAGGGAGTTTTGGATGCGCGGTGTCTGGATGCGCGCGGTGGCGCTCAGGCGCGGCGGCGCACGGCGCCGGCCACGGCGGCCAGGCCGCCCAGCATCAGCGCCAGGCTGGCCGGCTCGGGCACGGCCAGCGTGAACACGCCGGGGTTGCCGATGTAGGCGCCGGTGCTGCGCGACTGGAAGCCGTCGCCCACCGCCGAGAGCACCCAGCCGTCGCTGGTGTCGGCCGCCAGCAGGGCCAGCGAGGCCGGGTTGCCGCTGATGTTCAGCGTGCGGATGCTGCCGGGCACGTAGCCGCTGTCGCCGTAGCGCAGCCGGTCGGCCAACTGGCCGTCGGCGTTGTAGAGGTTGATCTCGTCGTTGCGGCCCAGGTTGGCCGTGTTGCCGCCGATCACCTTGACCGTGGCCGCCAGCGACCACAGTGCACGGAAGTCGTCCGCACTGTCTTCGGCCAGGATGGCCGACTCGCCCGCGGCCAGCATGCCAAAGGCCGACAGGCTGACCATGCCCACGGTCTGCGACTCGTCGTCGTAGGACCAGCCGCTCATGTCCACCGCGCTGGCGCCCAGGTTGCTGAACTCGACGAACTCGCTGCCGTTGTACATCCACTCGGTGATGCGCACCTGGGCGTGGCTGGCGACGGACGATGCGGCCAGCAGGCCGGCCAGGGCGTATCGGATCAGGGGGCGCATGGGGTGTCTCCGCAGGGCTGCAATGGGCTGCGGCGGGCTTTCGGGCCCGCCGCAGAGCCCACGCTAGGGCTGGCGGGTGACATCGCCGCGACAGCGCGCGCCGGGCTGGCGGTCAACCCCCGCGACGCAGGGGGGTGAGGGCGGGCGGCCGGCGCCCGCAGCTCAGCTGCCCGCCAGCAGCACCACCAGCGCGCCGGCGCCGCCCTGCGGGCCGGTGGCCTGGGCGAAGGCGATGACCTCGGCGCACTGCGCCAGCCATTTCTGCACCTTGCCCTTGAGCACCGGCTGGCGCCCCGGCGAGCCATTGCCCTTGCCATGCACCACGCGCACGCAGCGCATGCCGCGGCGGTGGCTGTCGCGGATGAAGGCGGCCAGCAGCTCGCGCGCCTCGTCGCGGTTGTGGCCGTGCAGATCCAGCTGGCCCTGCAGCGCCCAGTGGCCGCGGCGCAGCTTGTTGACCACATCCGGCCCGATGCCGGCACGCCGAAAGCTCAGGCCGTCGTCGGTGAGCAGCAGGGATTCGAGCGTGACCTCGTCGCTCATCGTGGCGGCCAGCGCGGCCTGTTCATCCAGCTCGCGCTGGCGCGGATGCGGCGGCGGGCGCGGGATGTCGAGCTCGGCCAGGCCGCGGTCGCGCAGCGGATGCACGGCGCCCACGGCGCGCGCGAACAGGTCGTGCTCGGCCTGCGCCTGGCGTTCGCGCTGGCGGCGCTGCGCAGCCTCGCGCTGGCGCTGTTCGGCGGCGGCACGTTCGGCGCTGCGCACGGCGTCGCGCAGCGCGCCCAGTTCAGCGAGCGAGCGGATCTTCATGCCCCGACCCTAACCCAGCGGGCGCCTGAAATTGCTCACAGCAGCCCGCGCTCGGCAAAGCTCACCACCGCGCCACGGCCCACCACCAGGTGGTCCAGCACGCGCACATCCACCAGGGCCAGCGCGCTCTTCAGGGTCTGGGTGAGGTATTCGTCGGCGCGCGAGGGCTCGGCCACGCCCGAAGGATGGTTGTGCGCCAGGATCACCGCACCGGCATTCAGCGCCAGCGCGCGCTTGACCACCTCGCGCGGGTACACGCTGGTCTGGCCCAGCGTGCCGCGAAAGAGCTCTTCCAGCCGGATCAGCCGGTGCTGCGTGTCCAGGAACAGCACCGCGAACACCTCGTGCGCCAGATGGCCCAGCTGCAGCTGCAGGTAGTCCTTCACCGCCTGCGGCGACTCGAACACCGGCTGCTCGGCCAGGCGCTGGCTGAGCGCGCGGCGCGCCATCTCGATCACCGCCGACAGCTCGGCGCGCTTGGCCGGCCCCAGGCCGCGCACGCCGCTCAAGGCGCCGGGGCCGGCCTGCAGCAGCCCGGCAAAACCATCGAAGCGCGCCAGCACGCCTTCGGCCATCTGCAGCACGCCCTGGCCGCGCACGCCGGTGCGCAGCAGCAGCGCCAGCAGCTCGGCATCGGCCAGGCTGGCGGCGCCGTGCTGCAGCAGCTTTTCACGCGGACGGGCGGCGGCGGGCAGGTCCTTGATCGACATGGTGTTGGCTTTCGGCCCTTTTCAGGCCGGTGGTGCGGTGGCCGCCTCGTAAAATCGCCCGCAGTCTAGACGCTGGTGTCACCGCGTCGCATTCCCCCACCTACCCCCCAGCCATCCCCCTTATGGGCGTGAACCTCATTCAGGAGGGGTCATTCCTGACCCTTCATTACCGGCTGGCCGGGCCCGACGGCGCCGATGTCGTCAGCACCTTCGAGGGCAAGCCGGCCACGCTGTCGCTGGGCGCGGGCCAGCTGGCCCCGGCGATGGAGCGGCGCCTGATCGGCCTGGCCGAAGGCGCGCACGAAACCTTTGCGCTGGCCGCGGGCGAGGCCTTTGGCGAGCGCAACCCCGAGCTGCTGCAGCGCGTGAAGCGCGCCTTGCTGCGCGAGCTGGGCGACCCCGATGCCGACTACGCCGTGGGCGATGTGGTGCAGTTCCCCACGCCCGATGGCGCCGGCCAGTACGCCGGCGTGGTGCGCGAGCTGGGCGGCACCGACGCGCCCG
>CAYPDO010000515.1:0-3652 GCA_964409495.1 uncultured Bordetella sp. | reverse complement strand
CGCGCAATCGAGCGTCAGGGCGTCGGTGATGCGCTTGCCATGCGAGTGGCGCGAGCTGTGGCCCTTGAGCGCCAGCTGCTCGTTGACCTGCGGGCGAAAGCCGTGCACCAGCACCAGCTTGATGCCCATCGAATGCATGATCGACAGATCCTGCGCCAGCGATTCCAGCTTGCCGGCGGCGATCAGCTCGCCGGTGGCCGCCACCACAAAGGTCTTGCCGCGGTAGGCGTGCATGTAGGGCGCCACCGCGCGGAACCACGGGACGAAGGTATGCGGAAAGACCAGGCTCATCGGACGGCGCTCATGTTGCGGCGCGATTGTGCCGCAGGGGGTGCTGCGCCCGCCGTGGTGCGGGCTTGCGCCTATTCGCTGTGCAGAACCACCAGCATGGCGCGCGCCGGGGCGCTGCCGGGGTTGCGCAACGCATGCGGGCCATCGGCGGCATAACGCGCCGTTTCGCCCTCGGCCAGCAGGGCCCGGGCCTCGCCGGCCTGCAGTTCGAGGCGGCCGGTCAGCACGCTCACGTGCTCGTGCGTGCCGGGCTCGTGGGCATCGCTGACCAGCGCGGCGCCAGGCTGCAGTGTCAGCTCGTACCACTCGAAGCGCCCGGCCAGCGCCAGCGGGCCCAGGATGCGCAGCTCGCACCCCGGATCGCGCCCGCGCAGCGTGGGCGTGTCGTGCGCGGCCACCGTGCTGATGCGCGGCGGCGCCGGGCGCGGCGCGGCCTCCAGAAGTTCGGTCAGCGGCACACCCAGGGCATTGGCCAGGCGCCAGACCACGGCCACGGTGGGATTGGCCTGCGCGCGCTCGATCTGCGACAGCATGGATTTCGACACGCCGGCGCGGCGCGACAGCTCGTCCAGCGACAGCGCCTGCTGCTCGCGCAGCGCGGCCAGCGCCACGCCCACGCGCGGCGGCTCGGCGGCAGCGGCCGCGCCGGCGGGTGCCAGGGCGGCGGGGGTGTGGGGGGCGCGTGGTGGGGTCTTGGCCATGGGCTTGCTCGCGGTCGATGTGTTCAGTATAGTGTACGAATCGTTCGATAAAACGATCAATGTTCGATGGCTCGCCGCCATGCCCACCGGCCGTGCGCGCACCGCCACCCCCAACACCACCAGGAGATCCCTGCCGTGACCGCCGAGACCTTTCTCGCCCGCCTGCAAGACGAACTGCAGGCGCTGGATGCCGCCGGCCTGACCAAGGCCGAACGTGTGATCACCGGCCCGCAAGGCGCCGAGGTGCAGCTGGCCGGCGCCCCGGCGGGGCGGCCGCTGATCAACCTGTGCGCCAACAACTACCTCGGCCTGTCGGCGCATCCGGCGGTGATGGCCGCGGCCCAGGCGGCGATCGCCAGCCACGGCTTCGGGCTGAGCTCGGTTCGCTTCATCTGCGGCACGCAAGACATCCACAAGCAGCTGGAACAGCGCATCGCGCGCTTCCTGGGCCTGGAAGACGCCATCCTGTACGCGGCGGCCTTCGACGCCAACGGCGGCCTGTTCGAGCCGCTGCTGGGCGAGCACGATGCCATCGTCAGCGATGCGCTGAACCACGCGTCGATCATCGACGGCATCCGCCTGTGCAAGGCCCAGCGCTACCGCTACCGCCATGACGACATGGCCGACCTGGCGGCGCAGCTGCAGGCCGCGCGCGCCGCCGGGGCGCGCGAGGTGATGGTGTTTTCCGACGGTGTGTTCTCGATGGACGGCACCGTCGCGCGGTTGGACGAGATGCGCGCGCTGTGCGACGCCCATGGCGCCATCCTGGCCATCGACGAATGCCATGCCACCGGCTTCATGGGGGCCACCGGCCGCGGCACGCACGAGCACCGCGGCCTGCTGGTGGACGGCCGCTCGCGGGTGGACATCATCACCGGCACCTTCGGCAAGGCGCTGGGCGGCGCCAGCGGCGGCTTCACTGCCGGGCCGAGGGCGGTGATCGAGCTGCTGCGCCAGCGCTCGCGGCCATATTTGTTCTCGAACACGCTGGCGCCGGCCATCGTGGGTGCCAGCCTGGCGGTGCTTGATCTGCTGGAAGGCTCGACCACGCTGCGCGACACGCTGCAGGCCAACACCGCGCATTTCCGTGCGGCCATCTCCGCGGCCGGCTACGAGATCAAGCCGGGCACGCACCCCATCGTGCCGATCATGGTCTACGACGCGGTGAAGGCGCAGCAACTCGCCGCGCGCCTGCTTGAGCTGGGCGTGTATGTCACCGGCTTTTTCTACCCGGTGGTGCCGCAGGGCCAGGCGCGGGTGCGAGTGCAGGTGAGCGCGGCGCACAGCCGGGCGCAGCTTGACCGCGCGGTGGCGGCCTTTGCCCAGGCCGGGGGCGAACTGGGGCTGCTGCGATGAGCCAGGCGCCCCGCATCCTGCTGATCGGTGCCAATGGCCAGATCGGCACCGAGCTGGCCGAGGCCCTGGCCGCGCGCCACGGCCACGATGTCGTGGTGACCAGTGATCTCGCGCCCACCGGCCGTGTGCCCGGCATTGCCCACGAGGCGCTGGACGTCACCGATGCCGCCGCGCTGGCGGCCGTGGTCAAGCGCCATGGCATCACGCAGATCTACCACCTGGCCGCGGCCTTGTCGGCCAGCGGCGAGCAGCATCCGCAATGGGCCTGGCATCTGAACATGAACGGGCTGCTGAATGTGCTGGAGCTGGCGCGCACTGCCAGGCTGCAGCGCGTGTTCTGGCCCAGCAGCATTGCCGCCTTCGGCCCCGGCACGCCGGCCACGGCCGCGCAGGCCACCGTGATGGACCCGAGCACGGTGTACGGCATCAGCAAGCTGGCCGGCGAGCGCTGGTGTGCCTGGTACCACGCCAAGCACGGTGTGGACGTGCGCAGCCTGCGTTATCCCGGCATCATCAGCTGGAAGACGCCACCGGGCGGCGGCACCACCGACTGGGCGGTGGACATCTTCCACCAGGCCTTGAAGCACGGCCGCTACGAGAGCTTTCTGCGCGCCGAGACGGCGCTGCCGATGATGTACATGCCCGATGCCATCCGCGCCACGCTGATGCTGATGGACGCGCCGGCCGATGCCATCCGCGAGCGGGGCAGCTACAACCTGTCGGCGTTCAGCCTGTCGCCTGCGGATGCGGCTTTGGCCTTGAAGCGGGCGCTGCCTTCTTTCGAGCTGTCTTGTGCGCCGGACTTTCGGCAGGCGATTGCAGAGAGCTGGCCGGCTGCGATTGACGACTCGGCGGCCCGGCGCGATTGGGGCTGGTCGGCTTCGTGGTCTCTGGATGCGATGGTGGGGGACATGCTGGAGAACTTGCGGCCCTTGGTGGCCTGACGCTGGCTTGCTGAGGGCGGCGCAAGGCAAGCCGTGCCCGGGTGTCCGGCGGCGCTCAACTGCGGTGGCCGGCCGCCGAAGCGGCCGACTCCGTTGCGGTGCTCGGATGCGTGGCCCCGCGGCGCAACTCGCGCCGTTCGCTGCCGCTCACTCTGCTCGAACAAGCGCCGCGAGTCAGATGCCGATGCGCGCTGACGCGCGCGGCCCCACATCCTGCGCGCCTCACCACCGCAGATTCACGCCGCCGGACACCCGGGCACGGCCTGCCCGCACGGTGGTGGCATGCGGCGAAGGCCAAGGGCCTTTGGCCCTTGGCGTGGAGCCGGGCGGCTACCCGGCGGCCTTGGCCACGCGCTAAAG
>CAYPDO010000514.1:0-3660 GCA_964409495.1 uncultured Bordetella sp. | reverse complement strand
GAGCTGTCGCTTTGCGCACCATACGCGCGGGCCGGACGCTAGCGTACTGGGCGAAACCGGGCGCCGGCCCCGGCGCAGACTCGGAGCGATCGTCGTTCGGGTGCAGTAGAGCGGGGAGGAGTTCGGATTCGCGGTCCCGGATGAAGGCGGCGGTAGCGAGACGAGCGTCCGGTGCTTCTTGTCGGGTGGGTTGTTTTCGCTGCCGCGTACCGCCGCCGCCATCGACATACAAGTCCGCAAGTCGTTGCGCCTTGGCTTCGCGCTCCTGGCGTTCCGCCAGCGCTTGCCTTCCATCCACCCTGAGCGCCCACAAAGCTCCCTGTAGGCGATCGAAGTCCTTCTTGATCGGCAGTGTCTTCCCCGAGAGCCAGTTCTTGACGGTATCGGCGTCCTTTTCGACTGCCGAAGCCAGATCCGTCTCCGACTGCCCACCCGTCACGAGAAGCGTAGCCAACTCAGAGCCAAACGCGGCCCGAGCCGACTTCAGCTGATCCAAGCTTAGCTGAGCTTCGCGAACCTTCGCCAACCCGACCTCCCGGGATTCTTATCGTGCCCTCATCCCCAGCGAAACACCCACGCTGACGGATCGGAGGAGCGGCCGGGTTCGGATCAGGAACCCGGCCGTACCGCCGGCAATGACGATCACCGCGCGACGGGGCCGAACAGCCTCGGGAATCTTAACCCGCCGGCGCCGGTGGTAAGCGTTGCACCTTTTGGGCTGGACGTTACCGGAGCTACCCATGAACTATCACGACCCTCGGTTCGACATCCGCGACACGATCCGCCGCCTGAGCGCGGCACCTGAGTGGCTGCACCGGCTGCTGGGCTGGATCACCGGCCTGCGCATCGGCGAGCCGCGCCGTCCCGACCAAGCCTGGACGCCGGGCCAGCACTTGGTCGCGCACTTCGCGCTCCTGCTGCTGGCCGGCGCCATCGGCATCGCCAGCGCGCATCACCTGCTGAGCCTTTGGCCCGGCGCCATCACTTCGACCTGAATCCTGCTCATTCGAAAGGAACCACCATGAGCGACTTCACCCTGACGGCATTGGCCGCTGCGGCCTTGGCAGCGACCAGCCTTTCGCTGGCGCGTGCGCGCCTTGCCGCGTCTAGCGTTATCACCCACTGGGCCAGCCATGGCCAGTTGCTGGATGACCCGAAGGCCGGTGCCGTGGCAGCCGAGCTTGCCGGCGTTGCGGCCTTCGGTCAGCCGCTGGACGGCTACCACACCGACCACCGCCTGCACCACGGCAACGGCACGATGGTCACCACGGACGGCGACCCCGACACGGTGGCGCTGTTCCGCCTGCTGGGGCTGGCCCCTGGACTCCCGTACCCCGTGCTGCGGCGCCGCGTGGTGTTCGGCTTCGTCTCGCCGCGGGTGCACGGGCTGCTGTTCGCGCGCCGCCTGGCCCACACCTTCGGTGCCGACCAGCCCCGCTGGCGCAGGATCACGGCCACCGGTTTGTGGGGTGGCCTCGCTGCGGCGTCGGTGGCCGGCGGCTGGGCCGGCGCGCTGGTGCTCGGCCTGGTGCTGCCGCTGGCCGTGGGCGGGAACATTGCGAGCCTGGCCCAGCAGCTCTCGGAGCACTTCCACGGGCTGGCCGAGCCGCAGGGCCGGCCGCGGCAGCTGGCGCTGAGCCACGGGCGCCACCCGCTGACCTGGCTGCCCGAGCCGCAGGCGCCGTGGTGGCAGTGGGCGCTGATGCCGGCGCGGCTGGCGCTCGCCGCCGCGGCACGCTTCGTGTTCCTGCCTGTCGACCTGCCCCGACATGTGGACCACCACGCCGGCACGCGCCGGGCGGCGCAACTGCACCGCTGGGCCTGGCCTAACGCGGCCGACGAGTTCACGCCGCGGCTGATGGACGACGACGCGCTCGCGCAGCGCAACTTCCCCGGCGTCTGGCCGGCCATCCGCGCGGGGCTGATGGCCCTGGCGGCGGAGCCCGCGCAGCCGATCGCGAACTGAACCAACCCCTCAACCGGAGAACATCATGAACATCCCCTTCGGCATGAACGCCACCATCGTCAAGACCTCGCTCGCCGCCGGCGGCGTCGGCATCCCGGGGGCCTTCGGCGGTCCCCACGTGGACGTGCCTGCACTCATCGGCCTGTGGGCCGTCATGTTCGTCCGCCTGGCCGACCAGGCGGGGTCGGCCCTCGATCGGCATACGGCGACCAAGCTGGCCACGGGCGTGGCGCTCGCCGTCGGGGGCTTCGGCTCGGGAGTGAAGCTCGCTACTACCGCTTTCGCGGCGACCGGCATCGGGACGGTGCCAGCCCTCATCGCGAACATTTCGCTCAATGCTGTGGTCACCTGGCTGGTCGGCCGGGCCGCAGCGCACATCTTCACGGAGAACGACACGGAGCAGACTGTGGAGAACCTGGTGCGCGCCATCGTCGCCATGCTCGGCTTCGCGCCCAAGCCAGCAGCCTGAGCAGCCCGTGCCACTCATGCGGGGGGCAGGCGTGCGCGCCTGCCCCCTTCTTTTTTCCTTGCCCAGCAGGCAGCCTTGTTCCAGCACTCCGTGGCAACGGGCGGCACACCAACCTGTGCGAAACAACAGCAGCACAAAGCGTGAAGTCGCGAGGGTCTGCTCATGGCCCCGTGTGAGGCCGCTGAGCCGCGATGCCGACACCGCTGGCGCCGCAAGGTTCAGAGACTTCGAGTCTCGCCGCACCAAGTAGACACCGCATCAGGGCCTGGCTGCCAAGCCCGCACCAAGAGTGCTAGTCGATCCGGCATTAGCGAGTCGGCCACCAGCGGAGCTGGGCTGTTCGGGCGGCCCAGGCGCTGCTCGCTGCGGGCAGCCTGAAGCCGGTCGAGGTAGTCGGTCAACACGCTGGCAACCAAATCGGCCAAGTTGCCAAGCAACAGATCCTTCCACCACTCAACGAGGCGAAGGTCTGGCGCCGGCTGCAACGAGGCCAAGGCATCGATTGCAGTCGATGGCGACGTCCAGCCAGGCTCGGCTTCCATCCATCGGTTGACCCGCTCCTCGAGTGGCGCCTCCAGCGAAGCGGTGGGCGCAGAATCGAGCGCGTCAGCCATCGATCCAGGCAACCGCAGTTCACCGACCTGGGCGTCGACATCGCCGACCCAAACCGGTCGCCGAGGATCCACAGCACGTAGTCGCTGCAACAACTGGCTCTCCAGCCAGGCCTGCGACGGCTGTGGCGTAGACCAGCACGCGATCGAACCACGGCGGCGCACCATGAGTGCCTCGACGTTCAGTACCTGGTGGCCGACGCTCGCGAGCGCGTTGAGGATGCGATCGGCCTCGCACCCGAGCGACGTGGCGATCACGCGGAAGCTCACCATCCTGGGCAGAACCTCCAGCCCGGCCTGCACCCACCGGCGGTAGTTGATCCATCCGCCCGGAAGTACGTCGACCGACCACCCTCGCCATCGCAGGGCCCGGGCAACGGGCATGCTGTCGAGTCCGCCGCGTCCGCAGTAGACGAGGATGGCTTGGTCCAGCTTCAAGGGTGCGACCAGCGCCGCCAGTGCAGGCGGCAACTCGCCCTCGGCCCCGCTGTCATGGGCCACGAGGTTTCGCGCTCGATCGTCAGCGTGCCCGGTCACCAGCGGCCCCTGGCTCACCACGGCGGGCGAGAACTGCATTGCGCCGGGGATGTGATCCTCCTCGTACTCCTGCGGCG
>CAYPDO010000513.1:0-3665 GCA_964409495.1 uncultured Bordetella sp. | reverse complement strand
GGCGCAACCGCCCGGCACGGTGAACGGCCAGATCCGCCTGACCGAGCAGGGCGAGGTGATCGGCAGCAAGTACGCCCACCCCGAGATCGGCCGCCGCAACCTGGAAACCCTGGTGGCCGCCACGCTGGAGGCCACGCTGCTGCACGGCAGCAGCGCGGGCGGAAGCCAGAAGGCGGGCGCACCCAAGGCCTTTCTCGACGCCGCGGCGCAGATCAGCGATGCCAGCTTCGCCGCCTACCGCAAGCTGGTCTACGAGACCGCCGGCTTCACCGACTACTTTTTCTCGGCCACGCCGATCCGCGAGATTGCCGAGCTGAACATCGGCAGCCGCCCGGCCAGCCGCAAGGCCACGCGGGCCATCGAAGACCTGCGCGCCATCCCCTGGGGCTTCAGCTGGGGCCAGTGCCGGGTGGCGCTGCCGGGCTGGTGTGGCTTCGGCTCGGCCGTGCAGGCCTACCTCGGCGACGGCGATGAGGCCGCCAGGCGGCTCGAGCTGCTGCAGAAGATGCACCGCCAGTGGCCGTTCTTCCGCACCCTGCTGTCGAACATGGACATGGTGCTGGCCAAGAGCGACCTGCGCATCGCCGCGCGCTATGTCGAGCTGGTGGAGGACAAGCGCCTGGGCAAGCGCATCTTCAGCGCCATCAAGGACGAGTGGGAGCGCACCGCCGCCGCGCTGTCGCAGATCACCGGCGAGGCCGAGCGCCTACAGGGCAACCCCTCGCTGGCGCGCTCGATCGAGCATCGCTTCCCGTACCTGGATCCGCTGAACCACCTGCAGGTGGAACTGATGCGCCGCTACCGCAGCCGCAAGGACGGCGCGCCCGACAACGAGCGCCTGCAGCGCGGCATCCACCTGTCGATCAACGGCATCGCCGCGGGCCTGCGCAACACCGGCTGACACCCCGCATACAAGGGGGTGGCGGCGCGCATCCAGGTGGCGCTGGCCGCGTAAGGGCCCGGTGCCTGCCCGCCGCTGTGGCGGGCAGGCACCCCCCCAAGGAGCCCCACCATGTCACTGCGATTCCCGTTCCGCCCGGCCATGCTGGCCGCCGCCGCACTGTCGCTGGTCACCACGGCCAGCCAGGCCGTCACGCTGATCGGCCTGACCAGCGCCCACGAAATTGCCCGCATCGACACCAGCACGCTGGCCGACAGCCGCATGGCCATCACCGGTCTCAGCCTGGCCGGCGAGCGTCTGGTGGGCCTGGACACCCGGCCCAGCGACGGCCTGGTGTACGGGGTCAGCACAGCCAGCAAGCTCTACACCGTGGATGCCATGACCGGCATGGCCACCTGGCGCGCCGACCTGTCGCTGCCGGTGGTGATGGCCTCGCGCGGCTACGGCATCGACTTCAACCCGGTGGCCGACTACAACGGCGCCAGCTCGCTGCGCCTGGTGAGCAGCAGCGGCGACAACTTCGCCATCAACGCCAGCACCGGCGTGGTCGGCAATGCCGCCAACACGATTGCCGCCGGCTACAGCGCCGTGGCCTACAGCAACAGCATGCCGCTGATGCCGCCGGCGCCGGCCAGCACCGCGCTGTACTACATCGACAGCAGCAGCGACACGCTGCGCCGGGCCACCGGCGCCTTCAACACGCCCACCATCACCGACGTGGGCGCGCTGGGCGTGGATGTGCTCAAGGCCAACGGCTTCGACATCGGCGCCAACGGCATGGCCTATGCCGCGCTGACGCTGGACGACGCCAGCCTGGCCACCGGCCTGTACCGCATCGACCTGGCCAGCGGCCAGGCCATGCTGCTGGGCCAGTACCAGGGCACCTTGTCGGGCCTGACCGTGAGCGCCGTGCCGGAGCCGGGCACCTGGGTGCTGCTGGCCGGCGGCCTGGCGCTGGTGGCCGCACGCGCACGCCGCCGCCGCGCCTGATCACCCGCCCCGGCACAGGGCCGGGGCTGCGGCCTCACAACTGCAGCTTGCCGGCGTACACCACCGGCCCGGTGGGCACGCCGGTGGGCGAGCCACCCGGTGGCTCGACGCTGACCGCCAGCGCGGCGGTCTTGCCGGCATCCAGCAGCGATGCCGGCAGACGCTCGCGCCGCAGCACCGTGACGCCGGCCGCCGAGATCAGGCCCAGCGAGCGCGGCGCACCTTGCGGCGGCACGGCCCACAGCTCCAGCGCCCGGTCGGCGGCCAGCGCCACCGGCTGCAGCGGCCGCATCACCATCGACTGTCCGTCACCGCTGACGCCGGCCACCAGCATGGTGCTGGGCGCGCCGGCCTCGGTGGCCTGCAGCACCACCACCACCGGCGGCGCGTCGCCGCCGGCCGTCTGCTGCTGCAGCAGCACCGCCAGCGACAGCGTGGCCACGGCCGCCAGCCCGGTGGCGGCACGCCACAGGCCCAGCCGCTGCCACCAGGCCAGCGGCGTCGGCTGCGGCCACAGCTGCGCCTCGATGCGCTGCCACACCCGCGGTGGCACTGGCTCGGGCGGCAGCACGGTGGTCAGCGGCATCAGCCGCTCCTGCCAGGCGGCCACCGCGGCACGCAGCGCCGGGTGGCCCGGCAGCAGTGCCTCGAAACGCCGCCGCGCGGCACCGCGCAGCGTGCCGGCCACGTACTGGGCGGCCAGCGCATCGGCGCGTTCACGTCGTCCGTAGTCCATGGCCTCAGCCCTCCAGCGCCGCGTCGGGCCCCGGGGCCACCGCCGCCGCAGCGGCCACCGCGCCACCCGCCTGGCCGCTGGCCCGGTCCAGGCAGGCGCGCAGGCTCAGCAGCGCGCGCCGCGCCCAGCTCTTCACCGTGCCCAGCGGCTGGCGCAGGCGATCGGCCACCTCGCTGTGAGACAGGCCGTCGTAGAAAGCCAGCGCCACCGTCTGGCGCTGCTGCGCGCTCAGGTGGGCCATGCAGCGCTGCAGTTCCAGCGCATCGCTGGCCTGTTCAAGCAGGGCGGCCGGGCCGGGGCGCTCATCGGCCACATGGTCGTAGGCATCGGCCGCGGCCGCGCCGTCGCCCCGGTGGTCGGGATGCTCGCGGTGGGCCGACTCCACCCGCGGCTGCGCCTGGGCGCGCCGCAGGCTGTCGATGGCGCGGTTGCGGGCGATCTGCGTCAGCCAGGTCAGTGGCTGGGCGCGACGGGCATCGAAATTGCCGGCGGCCTTCCACACGGCCACATACACCTCCTGCAGCAGGTCTTCGGCCACGGCGCGGTCACGCTGGATGCGCAGCATCACCGCCAGCAGGTGTCCGCTGGTCAGCCGGTACAGCTCGGCAAAGGCCTGGCGGTCGCCCAGCGCACTGCGCGCCAGGTGCTGTTCAAGCGCGCGGCTGCGTTCGGGCCACGCGGCAGGGTCGGTGGGTATCGGGTTCATCGGCCGGATCGGTTGGGGCTGGCAGACGGGCGGCGGGCGCGCGCAGCGCCATCATGCCCGGGAAGCCGCTGCATACGCGGCCTTGGCCACAGTGGATGCAGGTGCACGGCATGTGACAGCCGGCCGGGCAGGCCCGCGGCAGGCGCACAAAGCAAAACGCCAGCCCCGTTTCGGGGGCTGGCGTCTGCCATATGTGCTGGAGCGGGATAAGAGGCTCGAACTCTCGACCTATACCTTGGCAAGGTATCGCTCTACCAACTGAGCTAATCCCGCATTTTTCTGGTGGCCTGGGGCGGAATCGAACCACCGACACGCGGATTTTCAATCCGCTG
>CAYPDO010000512.1:0-3677 GCA_964409495.1 uncultured Bordetella sp. | reverse complement strand
GGTGCCGTGGCCGCTCATCATGATCACCGGCATCGTGAGCTGGCCGTTGGCGCCCCACTCCTTGAGCAACGAGATGCCGTCCACGTCGGGCATCCAGATGTCCAGCAGCACCAGGTCGGGCCGCACGCGGTCGCGCGCGGCGCGCGCCTCGCCGGCGTCTTCGGCCAGTTCGACGGTGTGCCCTTCGTCGGACAGGATCTCGGACAGCAGGCCGCGGATGCCCAGTTCGTCGTCAACTACAAGAATCGTTGCCATGCGTGCTCACTGCCCGGGGGCGTCCTCGTGCGAGGCCGCGTTGTCCGGGGCGGGGTTCAGGGTCCGGGCCTGTGCCGGCATGTGGGGGGCGAACGTGGGGGCTGCCGGGGCAAAGCGAGAAAATGATAACGAAACTTGCGCCCCGCGCGCGGCTTCCCGGCGCTCGGTTTCAACCCCTGTCTCGGGGTCGGCGCCGGACGCGGTGTCGCGCAGGTTCACGATGCGCACCCGCGCACCATGCTCGTCGGCGATCTTCTTGACCACCGCCAGGCCCAGACCGGTGCCCTTGGCCTTGGTGGTGATGTAGGGCTCGAAGGCACGCTTGAGCACCTTGTCGCTGAAGCCGGCGCCGTTGTCGGCCACGCGCAGGCGCACCGAGCGCAGCGCGCCGTCGTCGTCGCGCGCGGCCTCGGTGCTCACGTGCACCTGGCCGTCGGGCTGGTCGGCCACCGCGTCCAGCGCGTTCTGCACCAGGTTGTGGATCACCTGGCGCAGCTGGCTGGCGTCGCCGTCGATGGTGGCAAGCCCGGGCTCCAGCGTGGCCTGCAGGCGGCCCTGCTCCTGCGCCGCGGCATACAGGCCCAGCACCTCGCGCACCAGCGCGTTGAGGTCCAGCGGCGCCAGCTTGGCGGCCGGCAGGCGCGCATAGTCGCGAAACTCGTCGACCAGCTTCTTCATCGCCTGCACCTGGGCCACGATGGTGGCCACCGAGCGCGTCAGCATCGCGCGGTCGGCCGGCTCGGCCAGGTGGTCGGCCAGCTTGTGCTCCAGCCGCTCGGCCGACAGCTGGATCGGCGTGAGCGGGTTCTTGATCTCGTGCGCCAGGCGCCGTGCCACCTCGGCCCAGGCCACCGAGCGCTGGGCCGACACCACCTCGGTGATGTCGTCGAAGACCAGCAGGCGCTGCTCGCCGGGCAGCAGCGCGCCCCGCACCAGCAGGTTCACGGTTTCCTGGCTGCCGGCGCCCTCGCGGCTGCCGCTGCCGGCGCCGATGGGCAGCTCGAAGGCGTCCTGCCAGTGGTCGCGCTCACCGGCCTCCGGGTGGGTGCGGTGCAGCTCGCTGCGCTGCCACACGGCGCCGGCGAAGTCGGACAGGCCCGCCACCTCGTCGAGGCGGCGGCCACGGTAGGCCGACAGCGGCTGGCGCAGGATGCGCGTGGCGCCGGGGTTCACGGTGTCGATGCGGCCCTGGCGGTCGAGCACGATGACGCCGGCGGTCAGGCTGTCGAGGATGGTCTGCAGCCGGGTGCGGGCGCGCTCGAGCTGGCCCACGCCGCGCTGCACCTGCTCGCGCGCCTCGGCCAGTTGCTCGGTCATCTGCGCGAACGAGCGGGTCAGGCCGCCCAGTTCGTCGCGCGAGGCGAACACCGGCTTGGGCGTCAGGTCGCCCTCGGCCACCTGGCGCACGCCGTCGGCCACCAGCAGCAGCGGGCGCACGATCTGGTTGCCCAGCATCACCGCCAGCAGCAGCGCACCGACCTCCGACAGCACCAGCGCCAGCGTCAGCGTGCCCAGCAGCATGTTGCGCAGGCTGTCGCGCGTGATGGCGCGCTGCTGGTAGTCGCGGTAGGCACTCTGCACCGCCAGCGCCTGGGCCACCAGGGCCTCGGGCACCGGCTGCACCAGCATCAGGAAGCGCTCTTCGTGGGCCGAGGCCAGCGCGATGTCGAGGTTGGGCACCTGGGCCACGGCGCGCACCCGCGCGGTGGGCCGGACACCGCTGCGCGGCTCGTCGTCCAGGCCCTCGAGCACGCCCACGCTGCGCTGCAGGCGCGCCTGGCGCAGCAGGTTGGCCGCCGGACGCTCGGGCTGCAGCGCCTCGTTGCTGCCGCCGGCCGAGGCGATGACCTGGCCGTTGGGGCCCAGCAGCACGGCATCGCGCACATCCAGCTGGGCGCGCACGCGCTCGAGCGCCAGCGGGCCCAGCGTGGCACGCAGATCGGCCAGGCGGTCGGCGCCGGTGCGCGCCTTGGCGGCCAGATCGCTGGCAGCCGTGTCCAGCGTGCCGCGGCCCAGCGCCAGGCCGGCATCCAGCGCGCTGGCCACGCGGGCATCGAACCAGGCGTCGATGCTGCGGCCGACGAACTGGTAGGACACGCCGTAGATCAGCGCCCCCGGCAGCACCGCCACCAGCGCGAAGATGCCGGCCAGCTTGACCAGCAGCCGGCTGCCGAACTTGCCGCGCTGCAGCCGCGTGACCAGACGGATCAGCGCCAGCCCGATGACCAGCAGCAGCAGGCCGGCCACGGCCACGTTCACCCAGTACAGCCAGACGAAATGGCGCTCGCTGACCAGGCCGGTGGACGACAGCGACAGCACGAAGGCCAGCACCAGCACGATGCCCAGCACCGCAACCGACGACACCAGCAGGGCCCAGCGCGCTGACTTGGACATGCTCAGCGCCGTGACCGGCACCTGGCCGGCGGGCCCTGACGGCGGCCGCGCGCCATCAATCGACCTTGAGCGTGCGCTCGACGCCCAGTTTCCAGTCGCTGCCGATGTCCACCTGCATCGGCGGCGGCAGCTGGCTGCTGTCCAGGCGGAAGGCGAACTCGACGTAATAGCGCTCGCCCGACTCGAGCTTCTCGCCGTCGGCGATGCGCCAGCCGCTCACGCGCGACAGCGGCGCCAGCGCCTCCGACAAGGTGCCGTACACCTGAGACAGCCCGCCCAGGCTGACCCGCCACTGCGCGGTGAGCGGCTGGTAGGCCACGCGCCAGCTGCGGTTGACGCGGGCCACGCGCTCGTCGCGCCAGTACCAGCGGTTGCGGTAGACGGTGGCCTGGGCGCTGAAGTACAGCGGCACGCCGCGGTGCAGGGCCTCCTCGATCGGCTGCGTGAGCGAGAGCCGGGCCTGGTAGTCGAGCGTCAGCTCGCCATCGGCGCGCTTGACGCGCAGCCCCGCCAGATCGACCCCCTGCGCCCGCAGCGCGGTGCAGACCGTCAGCAGTGCCAGCAATGCCGCCAGCCAGCGCAGCACACGCGGCACGCGCTGGCACGTGCCCGGCAGCAGTGGCGGCAGGTGACGGTGCATCGGCAGGTCGGACTCAAGGCTTGAGCAGCAGGGCGTAGAAGAAGCCGTCGCCCAGGATCGGTGCGTCGGCCGGCGTCAGACCATTGTCCGGCAGGGGCAGCAGATGGCCGGGAGAACCCGTCCACAGCCGCGCGCCCGAGGCCGCGTGGCGTTGCAAAAAAGCGTCGATCTGCTGCTGTCCCTCGGCGCGGAACAGCGAGCAGGTGGCGTACAGCAGGCGCCCGCCGGGCGCCAGCAGCGGCCACAGCGCATCCAGCAGCTGGGCCTGGGTGCGCGCCAGCGCCGCCACATCGGCTGGGCGGCGCAGCCAGCGCACATCGGGGTGGCGACGCACGATGCCCGAGGCGGTGCAGGGCGCGTCGAGCAGGATGGCGTCGAACGGCCGGCC
>CAYPDO010000511.1:0-3679 GCA_964409495.1 uncultured Bordetella sp. | reverse complement strand
ATGTTCAAGGGCTATCTGCGCTACATCGCCAACCGGCGTGCCACGCAGATCGGCCTGGAAGCGCTCTTCCCGAACGAGGAGAACCCGTTCCCCTGGATGAGCGAGATGATCGACCTGAAGAAGGAGCGCAATTTCTTCGAAACCCGCGTCATCGAATACCAGTCCGGTGGCGCACTGAGCTGGGACTGACGTGGCCGGCACGCAGGTGCCAGGCACAAGGTTCCACGGTCAGATCAAGATTCGCATCCGCAGCGAGTTGCTCGTCAGAAGCAACCGCCGCGGGTGCATCCCCGTTCACCGGGGAGCCAGCAAGGGTCTCGAGGCCCGCGTGGCGCTGCGGTGAATCACGCCGTCGCTAGACCGACGGAATGTGTCTTGCAACTTGATCAAGGAGTTTGTGATGGCAACTGCGAAGAAGGCCACTGCGGCGGCGAAGCCGATGGTGAAGAAGGCTGCTCCGGCTAAGAAGGCTGCAGCACCCGCCAAGAAGGCCGCTCCGGCCAAGAAGGCAGCGGCGCCGGCAAAGAAGGCGGCGCCGGCCAAAAAGGCTGCGGCACCGGCGAAAAAGGCTGCTCCCGCTAAGAAGGCGGCGCCGGCCAAGAAGGCGGCGGCACCGGCAAAGAAGGCCGCTCCGGCGAAGAAGGCTGCAGCTCCGGCAAAGAAGGCTGCACCAGCCAAGAAGGCGGCGGCGCCGGCCAAGAAGGCTGCGCCCGCCAAGAAGGCGGCAGCACCGAAGGCTGCGGCCAAAAAGGCTGCCCCGGCGAAGAAGGCCGCTGCAAAGAAGGCTGCCGCGAAGAAGGCGCCCGCCACGCCTGCGCCTGCGCCCTCTGCGCCGGCAGCGAAGACTGCATTGAGTCCTGCGGCTGCGTGGCCGTTCCCCACCGGGAACAAGCCGTAATCGGCACCCTCAGCAGACGACAAAACCCGGCTTCGGCCGGGTTTTTTTGCTGTTACGGAGTGCAACTGCCGATTGTCCGCACGCTGAGTCGGTGAGTACTAATGTGCTTGGTGGCTAGCCGGTGCCAGGTCCAGTGTGGCCAACGACCTGAGCAGGCTCGCCTGAAACTCTCTATGCGCATCTAGATGCTCATCCGCCAGAGTTTGACACCGCGCGGCTTCGTTCGGAGTGCCTGCTAGCCGCGCTATAGCTGCCAAACGCGAGTACACAAACGCCAAGTCGTCTGGGTGGGTCAAGCAGCCCAAGGCTTCTGAACATCGCTGCACCAGACTCTTTGACTTCTCGTCCTGCATCAATCGAGCGAAGCAGTACGCGCGGTCGGCGAGGAGTATTGGGACATCTGCACGGTGCAGTGCTCGTTCATCGATGGGCTCAAAGAGTTCAAGAGCTTGCTCGAACTTTTCTTCGATAACGTACTGTTGGCCGCGCATCAATGGCGTCGAATCCTCCCACGACCTCGCCCCGACAGCCTTGTCGTAGACCATCGACGATCCGGCTTCCATCCGTGCGCGAAGTTCCTCTTTCTCGCTCCTGATGCCAAAGGCACTGGCGATCCGGTTGTTGGCCGTTCGAATCGCTGCGACGTTGTAGAGCATTGCACTGATCAGCCCTTGATCGCCCTCGGCCGCAGCATGAATCCGCGTTCGGTCATACCAACGGCGTGCTAGATCGTAGCGGTCGGCACTGTGATAACAGTCAGCCAATACAAGCGCTGCGCGGCCGCGGGCATGATGATCATTGACGTCTGACCCTACCAAGACCTCCCGCAGAAATGCGAGCATGTCGTCGAACCTCGACATGTTGTAGGTGACGAAAGCCATCCACGCAGCGCTGGATGACTTGGCCGCGTCCATCCGAAGGGCTACTGCAAGCGCATAGGCCCGACGCATCCGCTCCCACGCAGGCTTCTGTTGCTGCAGGAAATAGTGCCCCACCCCCTCCGCCAACATCACCCACGGCGCGATCTCGTGGTGCAGTTCGACGCCGAAGGTTTCGCGGATGCGCAGGATCAGCGCCTGGGCTTCCTGGTGCTGGCCCTGGCGGGCACGGTGGACTGAGATCTTGCACGCGGCGCGGGCCCAGTGCACGCGGTCGGTGGCATTGCGGGCCTGGGTTTCCAGGTCGTCCAGCAGTCGACAATACATTGCGGGCCTCCCTGGCCCGCCGGAATCTGCTGGTGCGTCAGCCGCGCAGCGTGGCCAAGGCCGTTCTATACCGCTCTGCCGTGGCCTTGGCAACCTGGGTTGGTACCGAGGGCGCCGGAGCCTTCTTGTTCCAGGGCTCACCGTCCACCTGCGCGCTCTCCAGCCAGTCGCGCAGGTACTGCTTGTCGAAGCTGGGCGGGTTGATGCCTTCCTGGTAGCCGTCCACCGGCCAGAAGCGTGAACTGTCGGGTGTGAGCACCTCGTCCATCAGCGTGAGGGTGCCGTCGGCATCCAGGCCGAACTCGAACTTGGTGTCGGCAATGATGATGCCGCGCGTCAGCGCATAGGCCGCGGCTTCGGTGTACAGGCGGATGGCGGTGTCGCGCACCTTCTCGGCCAGTTCGGCGCCGATGATCTCGGCCATGCGCGCGAAGCTGATGTTCTCGTCGTGGTCGCCCACCTCGGCCTTGGTGGCCGGCGTGAAGATCGGCGCGGGCAGGCGGCTGGCGTTCTGCAGGCCCGGGGCCAGGGGCACGCCGCAGACCTGGCCGTTGTCCTGGTACTCCTTCCAGCCCGAGCCGGCGAGGTAGCCGCGCACCACGGCTTCCACCGGCAACGGCTTCAGGCGCTTGACCAGCATCGAGCGCCCCTGCACCTGGGCCACCTCGTCGGCGGCCACCACGCTGGTGGGCTCGTCGCCGGTCAGGTGGTTGGGCACCACATGGCTCAGCTTGTCGAACCAGAACAGCGCCATCTGAGTGAGCAGCACACCCTTGCCGGGAATGGGCTCGCCCATCACCACGTCGAAGGCCGAGATGCGGTCGCTGGCCACCATCAGGATGCGGTCGTCACCCACCGCGTAGTTGTCGCGCACCTTGCCGCGTGCCAGCAGCGGCAGCGAGTGGAGGCTGGTTTCGAACAGGGCGTCGGTGCTCATCGGCTTCTCGGCAAGGGCAGGGTGGGGCGGGCATCCGGGCTGGCGCCACGCCGCCGGAAGGGGCCGTATTGTGCCTGCCGGGGCCCGCGCGGCCATGCAAAAGGGGCCCGCAGGCCCCTGGGTGTCGGTCGTGGCGGCCGCGGGCCGCCGGGCCTCACTTCACCAGTTGCGCCAACTGGCCGCTGGCGTAGCGCGCGGCCATGTCCACCAGGCTCAGGCCCTTGATCTTGCCGGCCTGGCCTTCGCAGCCGAACTCCATGTAGCGCTGCTTGCAGATCGCCTTGGCGGCCTCGCGGGCGGGCTTGAGCCACTCGCGTGCATCGAACTTGTCGGGGTTCTCGGCCATGAACTTGCGCACCGCACCGGTCATCGCCAGGCGGATGTCGGTGTCGATGTTGATCTTGCGCACGCCGTGCTTGATGGCTTCCTGGATCTCCTCGATGGGCACACCGTAGGTCTCCTTCATCTTGCCGCCGTACTGGTTGATGATGGCCAGCAGTTCGGGCGGCACCGACGACGAACCGTGCATCACCAGGTGGGTGTTGGGGATGCGCGCGTGGATCTCCTTCACGCGGCTGATGGCCAGGATGTCGCCGGTGGGCTTGCGGCTGAACTTGTAGGCGCCGTGGCTGGTGCCGA
>CAYPDO010000510.1:0-3681 GCA_964409495.1 uncultured Bordetella sp. | reverse complement strand
GCGACCCCCGGCGTGACAGGCCGGTATTCTAACCAACTGAACTACCACTCCGCGTCGGTGAAGCTAGGACTATAGCACAGCTTTTTTGGGGTGCGCAAGCTTTTTTGAGAATGCGATGACAATGCCGGCATGCAAGCCGTTGTGTACATGGTGTTGGCCGCCCTGCTGTTCTCGATGATGGGCGTGGCCGTGAAGCTGGCGGCCGCAAGTTATCCGGCGCCGGAGATCGTGTTCTACCGCGGCATCGTGGGTGCGATCGCGATGTGGGCCTGGGGCCGCTGGCAGGGTGTGGGCATGCGCACCCAGGTGCCGGCACTGCATGTGTGGCGCAGCGCCTCGGGCGTGAGCGCGCTGCTGCTGTGGTTCTCGGCGATCGCCGTGCTGCCCCTGGCCACGGCCGTGACGCTGAACTACATGTCGTCGGTGTGGATGGCGGTGATCGTGATCGCCACCGCAGCCTGGCAACGCAGCGCGCGGCTGGACTTGCGCCTGCTGGCCGCCGTGGCCGCCGGCTTTGCCGGCGTGGTGCTGATCCTGCAACCCACGCTGCAGGGCTATCCGCTGTGGGGCGGCCTGGCCGGCCTGGCATCGGGCATGCTGTCGGCCGTGGCCTACTTCCAGGTCACGGCGCTGGGCCGCGCTGGCGAGCCCGAAACCCGCGTGGTCTTCTACTTCTCGCTGTGCGGTGCGCTGGCCGGCGCGGTGCTGGTGATGCTGGGCAGCGGCTGGCATGGCCACACGCCGCGCGGGCTGGCCCTGCTGCTGGCCACGGGCGTGCTGGCCACCGCTGCGCAGCTGTTGTTGACACGCGCCTACGCCATCGGCCGGCCGCTCACCAATGCCACGCTGCAGTACCTGGGCATCGTGTTCTCCTTCGGCTGGGGCGTGGCGCTGTTCGAGGATCCGGTGCATGGCGCGGCACTGGCGGGCATGCTGCTGATCGTGGCCTCGGGCATCGCCGCAGCCCGCTTGCGTGGCCGCCGCAGCGGCACCTGAGATCCGCAGCGCCATGCCCATGCCGCGACGGCCCCTGGCCGATTGACACGCATCAAGCCTTGCACCCAGCATGCGCGCACACTGTCGTTGAACCCGCCGGCGTTCCGGCATTTCTTCGAGGAGTTCGCATGTACCAACGCATCCTGGTTCCGACCGATGGTTCCGAGATCACGGCCAAGGCGGTGACGGCGGCCATTGCACTGGCCAAGCTCAGTGGCGCGGCACTGACGGTCATCAGCGTGAAGGAACCCTTTCCCTACAGCGCCATCTCCGAGATGCAGCCGGTGCCGCCGCAGGAGTTCTACGACGCCCAGGAGCGCATCGCCCACGACCGTGTGAAGGCGGTGCTCGATGCCGCCGCTGCGGCGGGCGTGGCCTGCGAGGGCAGCACCGTGGAGGCGCTGCACCCGTGGGAGGCCATCCTCGACATGGCCAAGGACAAGGCCTGCGACCTGATCGTGATGGCCTCGCACGGGCGCCGCGGCATGGCTGCGCTGTTGATCGGCAGCGAGACCAGCCGCGTGCTCACGCACAGCCCGCTGCCGGTGCTGGTGATCAAGTAGGGCAGCCGCCCGGGCCCTCAGTGGCCGCCGTGCTGCAGGGTTCTGAGCAACGCGATCAGGCCCAGCCCCACGGCGATCCAACCCAGCTGCGCCAGGTTGTCGCGCCATGACAGGCGCCGCTGCAGCTGCGGCAGCAGGTCGGCCACGGCCACGTAGACAAAGCTGCTCGAGGCCACCACCAGCAGGTACGGGAACATGGCCTGCCAGGGTCCGGCCACGAAGTAGCCCAGCACCCCGCCCACCACGGCCGCCAGGCCTGACAGCGCGTTGTAGGCCAGCGCCTTGCGCCGCGTGAAGCCGGCATTGATGAGCACGATGGTGTCGCCCACCTCCTGCGGGATCTCGTGGGCGATGATGGCCAGCGCGGTCACCACGCCCAGCTGGGTGTCGGCCAGGAAGGCCGCGGCGATGATCAGGCCGTCACAGAAGTTGTGGATGCTGTCGCCCACCAGCACGCTGACACCGCCCCGCCCGGCCTGTTCGGCATCGAAGTGGTGATGGTGGTGGTGGCCGTCGCCCTCGTGATGATGTCCGTGGCGGTACAGCGCGGCCTTCTCCAGCAGGAAGAAGAACAGCAGCCCGCCCAGCAGCGTGATGAACAGCGGGTGGGGCTCGATGCCCAGCTCGTGCCCCTGCTCGAAGGCCTCGGGCAGCACATGCAGCAAGGCCGTGCCCAGCAGCACCCCCACCGACAGGCTGACCAGGTGACGCACCAGCACGCCCAGCAGGGCCTGTGTGAGCGAGGCTGCCAGCAGCACCGACAACACGCCGCCGGCCAGCGTGGCCAGCACGATGTAGCCCAGGGTCATCGACAAGCGTTGCCCCCGGCGGTGCGCTGCGCAAGCGCTGGCGTGGACGGGCGCGGCAAGCTGCGGCGGCGATCGTGGACCGGGCGAGCCAACGCGTCAGGCCACGCCATGGCGTCTGAACCAGGCCAGGCAGCGCTGCCAGCCATCCTCGGCGGCGCTCTGGCGGTAGCTGGACCGATAGTCGGCGTGGAAGGCATGCGGCGCATCGGGAAAGACCACGAACTCCGAGGCCTTGGCCGCGGCGCTGCCCGCGGCCAGCGCTGCCTTCATGCGCTCAACCGTGTCGAGCGGAATGCCGCCGTCGTTCGCGCCATACAGGCCCAGCACCGGCGCGGCCAGCCGGCCCGCCAGATCGACCGGATGGGCGGGCGTGAGCGCCGACGCCTGGCCCACCAGGCGCCCGTACCAGGCCACGCCGGCCTTCACCGCTGGGTTGTGGGCGGCATACAGCCAGGTGATGCGCCCGCCCCAGCAGAAGCCGGTGATGGCCAGCCGCGAGGCATCGGCCCCCTGGGTGCGGGCCCAGGCCACGCAGGCATCGAGATCGCCCATCACCTGGGCATCCGGCACCTTGCTGATCACCTCGCTGATCAGCTTGGCGATTTCGCCATAGGCCGTGGCATCGCCCTGGCGCACGAACATCTCGGGGGCGATCACGAAGTAGCCTTGTTTGGCCAGGCGGCGCGCCACGTCGGCAATGTACTCGTGCACGCCGAAGATCTCGCTGACCAGCAGCACCACTGGTGCATTGGCCTTGCCGGCCGGTGCGGCACGGTAGGCGGGCAGCTTGAAATCGCCCACCGCAATCGTCACCTCGCCGGCCAGCAGGCCCTGGGCATCGGTCTTGATGACCGTCTGGGCCATCACCGGCAGCACCGCCGCGGCGAAACCGCTGCCCACGCTGCCGCGGACGAATTCGCGGCGGCTGAAGTCGCGGCCGGGGCTCAGGCTGTCGATGTCGTGCTGAATCAAGGGCGCTCCCGCAACAGGTTCAAAAGCCAGCATTCTAGAAAGCCCGGCGCGGCCCCGCCGTCAAGCCCGGATTTGCCGCTAGCATCGCGGCCAACATGAGTCCCAGCCCTCCCCGTCCCGGCGCACCGCTGGCCGCGATCGACATCGGATCGAACAGCTTCCGCCTCGAGATCGGCCAATTGCAGCACGGGCGCTATCGCCGCATTGCCTACCTGAAGGAAACCGTTCGCCTGGGCGGCGGCCTGGACGGCAATGGCTACCTCACCGAAGACGCCGCGCAGCGCGGTCTGGACTGCCTGGCGCGCTTTGCCCAGCGGCTGGCCGGCTTCGAGCCCGGCCAG
>CAYPDO010000509.1:0-3684 GCA_964409495.1 uncultured Bordetella sp. | reverse complement strand
GGCCAGGTGCTCAAGCTGATGTCGGCCAAGCCCGATGCCATCCTGATCGCCGGCTCGGGCACGCCCGCCGCGCTGCCGCAGAAGACGCTGAAGGAGCGTGGCTACACCGGCAAGATCTACCAGACCCACGGCGTGGCCAACAGCGACTTCCTGCGCGTGGGCGGCAAGGACGTGGACGGCACCATCCTGCCCTCGGGCGGCGTGCTGGTGGCCGAGCAGTTGCCGGCCAGCCACCCGGTGAAGAAGAGCGCGATGGCCTATGTGGCCGCCTACGAGGCGGCCCATGGCAAGGGCACGGTCAGCACCTTCGGCGCGCATGCCTGGGACACCGGCATCCTGATGCAGGCCGCCGTGCCGGGGGCGCTGAAGAAGGCCAAGCCCGGCACGCCCGAGTTCCGCGCTGCGCTGCGCGATGCGCTTGAACAGGCCAAGGAAGTGGCCGGCGCCCACGGCATCTTCAACATGTCGCCGAAGGATCACCTGGGCCTGGACCAGCGCGCCCGCGTGATGGTCAAGATCGAGAACGGTGCCTGGAAGTACGTACCGTAATCCCCCCCGAAGCGCCCAAGGGCGCTCCCCCCCAGGGGGCGCCGCCAGTGGCCCGGCGGAGCCGGGTCCACGGCGGCCGCTGGGGTGGAGCGTGCCTTGCCAATGTGGTGCAAGGCTGAAGGATTCGAGATGAGTACCACCGTTCTCCAGAGCTTCATCGCCGGCCGCTGGCTGGGCCAGCAGGCGGCGCAGATGCTGCGCAGCGCCGTCACCGGCCAGCCGGTGTATGCCACGCACGCCGAATCCATCGACTTCGCTGAAGCCGTGGCCCACGCCCGCCAGGTCGGCGGCCCGGCCCTGCTGAAGCTCGATTTCCAGCAACGCGCGCAGGTCCTGAAGAACCTGGCCAAGCATGTGCTGGAGAAGAAGGAGGCCCTGTACGCGATCTCGGCCCACACCGGCGCCACACGGGCCGATGGCTGGGTCGACATCGAGGGCGGCTCGGGCACGCTGTTCGCCTATGCCAGCGTGGGCGGCAATGAGCTGCCCTCGGGCAATGTGGTGCACGAGGGCCCGGCGCAAAGCCTGGGCAAGACCGGGTGCTTTGCTGGCACGCACATCCTGGTGCCGCGCCGCGGCGTGGCGGTGCACATCAATGCCTTCAACTTCCCGGTGTGGGGCTTGCTGGAGAAGTTCGCGCCCAGCTTTCTGGCTGGCATGCCGGTGATCGCCAAGCCGGCCAGCGCCACCAGCTACCTCACCGAGGCCGCGGTGCGCGTGATGCTGGAAAGCGGCCTGCTGCCCGATGGCGCGCTGCAGCTGGTGATCGGCGGCACCGGCGATCTGCTCGACCGGCTCGATGGCCAGGACGTGGTCACCTTCACCGGCAGCGCTGACACCGCGGCCAAGCTGCGCGTGCACCCCAACATCGTGCGCCACAGCATCCCGTTCAATGCCGAGGCCGACAGCCTGAACTGCGCCATCCTGGGCCCCGATGTGCAGCCGGGCGACGAGGAGTTCGATCTCTACGTCAAGGAGCTGGTGCGCGAGATGACGGTCAAGGCCGGCCAGAAGTGCACCGCCATCCGCCGTGCCATCGTGCCGCGCGACCGGCTGGATGCCGTGGCCCAGGCCGTGAGCGCCCGCCTGGCCAAGGTGGTGATCGGCGATCCGTCGGTCGAGGGCGTGCGGATGGGCGCGCTGGCCTCACACGCCCAACAGGCGGATATGGCCGAGCGCGTGGCCCTGCTGCGCCAGGGCGCCGACGTGGTGTACGACGGCAACCCCACGCTGCAGCCCCAGGGTGCGGGCACGGCCGAAGGCGCGTTCTTCGCGCCGGTGCTGCTGGCCTGCCACCATCCGCTGGCCACCGATGTGGTGCATGACGTGGAAGCCTTCGGCCCGGTGTCCACACTGATGCCGTATGACGATCTTGACCAGGCCATCGCCATTGCCGCACGCGGCCGCGGCAGCCTGGTGGGCTCGCTGGTCACCAAGACGCCGGCCATCGCCGCCGCGCTGCTGCCGCAGATCGCCGCCTGGCATGGCCGCCTGCTGGTGCTCGACCGCGTATCGGCGCCCGAATCCACCGGCCACGGCTCGCCGCTGCCGGGCCTGAAGCACGGCGGCCCCGGCCGCGCCGGCGGCGGTGAAGAGCTGGGCGGCCTGCGCGCCGTCAAGCACTACCTGCAGCGCGCCGCACTGCAGGGCTCGCCCAGCATGCTCACCGCCGTGACCGGCGAATATGTGCGCGGTGCCGCGCGCATCGAGACCGAGGTGCACCCGTTCCGCCGCCACTTCGAGGATCTGCAGATTGGCGAAAGCCTGCTCACCCACCGCCGCACGGTGAGCGAGGCCGACATCGTGGCCTTCGGCGGCCTGTCGGGCGATTTCTTCTACATGCACTTCGACGAGATCGCGGCCAAGGACAGCCCCTTCGGCAAGCGCATCGCGCATGGCTATTTCGTGTTGTCAGCGGCCGCCGGCCTGTTTGTCAGCCCGGCGCCAGGGCCGGTGCTGGCCAATTACGGGCTCGACACCTTGCGCTTTATCAAGCCGGTGGGCATTGGCGACACCATCCAGGCACGTCTGACCGCCCAGCGCAAGATCGACCGCCTGAAGGTGGATGCCAAGGGCCAGGGCCAGGGCGTGGTGGCCTGGGACGTGGAGGTCACCAACCAGCTCGGCGAGCTGGTGGCCAGCTACGACATCCTGACCCTGGTGGCCAAGCGGGCGGCCGCGCCAGGCGCTGCCTGAGCGCCGCGCCGCGCGTCGGCGATGCCCTGGATCGGCAGCTGCACGCAGCCGCCCTGAAAGCACCGACAATGCGCGCTGGTTTTTTCCAGCGCGCCGCCGATCGAAGCGGCCCCCGACATGCCCGATCTGCCCCTGACGCCCGGCCCTGACCAGGCGCCTGCCGCCCCTGCCACCGACGCGGCCACCACCCCGCCCGCCCCCGCCGTGGACGCCGCAGCCGCGCCAGAGGCCAGCGCCGCGATGCCTGCGGCGGCCGAGGCGCCTGAGCCGGCGGTGGTCGCCGACGCACCGGTGGATGCCGCAGCGCCGGCCCCTGGCGAGGCACCGGCCCCCGTTGACGCCGCGGCAGCCACCGAGGCACCCGCCAGCATGGATGCACCGGCCGCCGCCGAGGCAACGGCCCCTGCCGAGACCCCGACCACCGATGAGCCGTCGGCCAGCACCGCCACCGATGCACCGGCCGGCGCCAGGCGCCAGGATGTCGACCTTGACGCCGTGGCCGCCGGGCTGAAGCAGCATTTCCCGGCCCTGTTCGGCGGCGCCCCCAAGCCGCTGAAGCTGCGCATCCAGTCCGACATCCAGGCCCGAGCGCCCGGCGTGTTCAGCAAGCGGGCGCTGGGCGTGTTCTTCCACCGCTACACCGGCAGCACCAGCTACCTGATCGCCTTGTCGCAAGGCACCGAGCGCTTTGACCTCGATGGCCAGCCGGCCGGCGAGCTGAGCGAAGAACACCGCACGCTGGCCACCGAGGAAGTGGCGCGCCGCCGCGCCCTGCGCCGCGAGCGCGAGCAGCAGATGCGCCAGGGCCGCCCAGCCGCTGAACGCGGCCCGCGTGCTGACCATGCGGCGCGCGGCGAGGGCCGCCGCCCGCCGCGTGGCCCGCGCCCGCCTGCCGGGGCCCCGGGCACGCCCGAGGGCGACGCCGCAAGCGCCGCCGGC